>RGGS01000115.1 GCA_010024525.1 Verrucomicrobiota bacterium
CTTAGCGCAGTGCCGACATTGGCTGGCCACCCGACTGCCAGGCGTAAAGTTGGTGGAGGTCGCCAGCACGGCAGAGGGTGCCCGCAGGGCCTCCAAGGAAAAAGCCGCCGCCGCCATTGCCAGTCCATGGGCTGCCAAAATCTACAGGCTCAAAATGCGATATAGGAATGTCCAGGATCACTTGGGTAACTCGACAAGGTTTTTGGTGTTGGGGCAGGAGCCGGTTCCCCCCACCGGCAAAGATAAGACCAGTCTCCTCTTTTCTCTGCCGCATCGGGCGGGGGCTTTGCATCGTGCCCTCGGGGTTCTGTCATCGAAAGGATTGAACCTCCTGAAAGTCGAATCCCGCCCGGCTCCGGGGAAAAGCTGGGAATACGTCTTTTTTGTGGATGTGCGGGGTCATGCCGATCGGCCAGATTTCCAACAAGCGCTGATCCGGTTGCAAAAACAAACACAGGATTTGCGGGTTCTGGGCAGCTATCCGGAAGACCGGTAAGATGTCGGACGAGAGCGCGCCGCCACCGGTGGGGAGCGAGGCCGAGCCATCCAAAAAGAAACTCCGGCTGAAAGTTTCCCGGGTCGAGGAGGACAAGCCACGGGTGCGTCGGAGGGTAGTGACCGCGGTCCCGACTTCTCCCGGTTCCTCCGAACCTCTGCCATCCACCGATTCGACTCGGGTGGGTCCTTGGCGAATTCTGGCAGATTTGGGGCGGGCTGCTGGGGGCTCCCTGCGCGGGATGGATCGCAAGGTTTGGACCTGGGTCGGGGTGCTGGTTGGGGTGGCAGTGATCTACGGTGTTTGGACGGAGTGGAGGAAGACGGCAGTCCGGGTCCGGGTGGAACTGAATGAGGTGCGCCTGGGCGACAAGCCCGAGGTCCTGGTGTTGTATGACTTTACGGAGAGATTAGCCGGGTTACGCCGGGATTATGGTCGAAGGCTGGCTCCGGTCCGACCCCAGATCCGCGAGTTGGAGCGCACCCTGGTGTTGGCCAAGGCGGATCGTGCCGGGACGGCGGAAAAAACCCGGATGGTGGAGCAGGTGCTGAACCAGGAAACAACCAAAGCCAAAACCGTTTTCGAGGATTACAAAACTTCGGTCAGTAAAATCTGGCTGGAAGAGGCGGGGCTTCTGGACAAGGAATTTGATGATGCCCGGAAAAAGTTCCTCGAGGAAGTCGAGGTGCGGGCCAGGGAAGTGGGACTATTTTATCATCCTGAGGAGGATGAGGACCTGCAGCAGCCCGAAATCGCCGCCAACGAGTATCGTCTGGCACTGTACCGGGCTCCCCCCAGCATCAAAATGCCTGACCAGTTCGGGTGGATTGAAAAAAAACTGAGTGAGTGGCGGGCTTTTGAAAAAGATTGGAATACGCGGTACAAAGGGCTGGGGGCCCGGGCCAAACAACTGCGCAGTCCCGGTGTGTGCGGGTTCCTCTGGATGCCGACTCGGCAGAGATCGTAGTGAAGGGCAAAGTGACGGCGGCCGCCCCCGGCACACTTCGCCTCGTGATCCGTGGTAAAAAAGGCGGGCAATCGGCCTGGGTGATTCGTCCGTTTGAGCCTGTCCCGCATCGAAAGACGGAAGTTGTTATCAAGGACTCCGACTTTCAGCCGATCAGTGACTGGTTGGAGGAATAGTTTATTTTTTAGGCTCTGAAGGCGCGCTGTTTTTTTTCCAAAGAGTGTAACTTTTCACGTCCCGTGAGAGCAGGGCCAGAAATAGCCCAAACACCAGGCTGTCGTCGATGACTCCCAGAACCGGGAGCATATCCGGGACCAGGTCCAACGGATTGATCAGATAAACCAGTCCCAGAACGGCTCCCGTCATCGTTCCCACTGGAGGTTTGCGGTAACGCCCTTTCAGCATGTCTCGGAACATGGCGGGCGAAGACCGTAACAAGGCTGGGATTTCACGGATTTTCAGGGCGGGACGCAGGGGATTCATGGGGGGTTGGATTCAGGTGGAGATTAAGATTAAACACGGATGATAGCTCGACTTTTTCCGTGCCTCAGCGAGCTTTCGAGGATGCGTAAATTCATATCAATGTCGGTGATCCTAGTGTTGTTTGGAATTCATGGAATGGCTCAAACGGCAGGCGATACCAAGCCGGCGGCAGATCAGGGAATGAACTAATACGGAAAGGATTGGCGGCGATGGCTGACCTGAACGCGGCGGGAACGAAGCCCGAACAGTCCTTGGGGCAAGCCAAGAGCAAGGGGGGGTTGACGGGCGACAAGACGGAAAAAATGAGCAAGATGCTGATGGAGATGTGGAATCTGAATACCGAGCGCATGTCCGATCCGGCCACGTTGGAAGCTCTACGAGCGGGAAAGATGCCTGATCCCGCACTCCAACGCCCTTAACTAGGTCTGTTTCCTGTGGGGCTCGACCTGCCAACTAGGATTTGCAGGGTTGGATGTGTGCCCAGTTTCCCGACGCAAGGGGCGTGGCCACCTGAAGGTAAAGTGAATTCCAACTTGTGGATAGTTAGGCGAGGAATTTTCTTGGTTTTCCTGGCTGGGCTTTGTGCCTTAGGGTGTTTGCATGAAGGCTTGGGGACTGAGCCGAATTTGAGTGAGGCGATCGTGTGGTGGCGTCGGTCGGCGGGGCAGGACTATCCGCCCGCCCAGATCAGCATCGGGGATGCTTACCTCTTCGGGAAGGGATTGGAGCAGGATGAGGAGGAGGGGGTCCGATGGTATCGGAAGGCGGCGGATCAGGGTTACGCGGCTGCCCAACATCGTCTCGGGAATTGTTATTTTAACGGCCAGGGAGTGAGAAAGGATGTGGTACAGGCCATTCAGTGGTACCGCAAAGCCGCTGATCAGGGATATAAACCCTCCATCAAGGCTCTTCGGAAACTCGAGCAGTAACCCCATGTTTATCCAGCAAACCGGCAGGGGCCCCCAGACCGTGGTGGGTCTTCACGGGTGGAGTGGAGATCACCATACTTTTGATCCGCTTCTCGGGGAGATGCCGAAAGATTGCCGCTTTTACACCTTGGACCTGCCCGGATGTGGAAAGTCGGAACTGCCTCAAAAATGGCAGATGGGGAGCTTGGCATGCGAGGTGGCCCAAGAGTTGATGCAGCTCAACCGGAAGGAAATGACCTTGGTGGGTAGCTGTAGCGGGGGGATTCTGGCCGTGTTTGTTTCCCGCGAGCTGATCCGAATGGGGGAAATCGATAGGGTCAAGCGCTTGGTGATGATCGATCCATTTGCCTTTTGCCCCTGGTACTTTCAGCTCTTTTTGATCCCATTCGTGGGACCGTTGATGTACGCCGCGGCCTTTGCGAATCCGATAGGGCGATGGATCACCAATCTTTTTCTACAGGACAAAAGGGCCGGAGACACCCACCTGACGCGTGACTTTTCAGGGGTGAATCACGGGGTGGTTTGGAAATATTTAAAAATGCTTTCGGAGTGTGGGAGGCCGACCCAATTCCGCGGATTGGATCTGCCTGGGTAAACTCTTGGTTGGATATGGGTGGGTCTCACTCCAGGCGTGGGCAGGAGACGATCCGGCAACGGTGGTTTACTGGGTTCCTTTGCAGGATGTTGTTTCCAAGGAAAAATCCGAGAGCTGGGGAGAGAAGCAAAGGGCCGCCCGATCGGATTTGGATTTGGAGGCCTCGATGAGGGAAAAAGGGTACTTTTGGGTCAACGGCCAGTGGACCCGAAAGGGGCAACCGGTCTTGCCGGCTCGTAATCTTGGGGAATTAAAAGACTCCGATGGAGATGGCTTTGATGACTTTACCGAAGTGAAATTCCACTCTGATCCGTTCGATTCCCGCAGCTCCCCTGAGGCCTACTTTCGTTTCAAGGGGAGTAATCGCGTGATCTTTTACACGACGAATTCGAAGGCCGTTCGTAAATAAGGATACCCGCGCCCGGGTGGATTCGAACCACCGACCCGCGGATTAGAAATCCGCTGCTCTAGTCCCCTGAGCTACGGGCGCCGCATGGGTAGTTTGTAGCAGAAAATGGGCGATGGGCGATGGTGGGTTGAGTAGGCTGTGGGCTACGGGCTGTAGGTACAGGAGGGCTTTTAGGAGTTTAGGTATTAGCTGGAGGGAAGTTTGAGGCTGAAAATGCCCTCCATGACTCAGGACTAAAAAGCTAATCCGCTTTCTGGGTCCCCCTCCGCATCAGCAGTTGCATATCCGATAGCCCCAGCAGATTCGCGGAGAAAAAATACGCACCGACTCCCAAAATAACCAAGGCCAGGGTGCCCGTGACGCGCACGATGACCGCACCCTCCAACGGATGAATGAAGGTTTTGCCCGCCAGCAGGACTCCGATGAGAACCACACAGCAGAGCAGAATCTTGCCGATGGCTTGGAGAAAATCGGGAACCCGGAAGCTTCCCACCAGCCGATGGGAGTACCAAGCTAGTTGAAGAATATTCAGGGTGGCAACGGAGGCCGTGGCCAGCGTCAGTCCGAGAACCCCGAGATGATAAACCCTTATCAGAAGATAGTTCAGGGTCATGTTGATCAGGATTCCGGTCAGGCTGATTCGTAAAGGAATGCCCGGTCGGTCGATCGTGGAAAAGGCGGGCGCCACCACCTTAATGGCGGCGTAAGAGACCAGTCCCACGGCGTATCCCCGTAGAGCCAAGGCCGTGGTGGCAGTGCTGTCGGCGGTGAATCGGCCGTACTGATAGATCGAGGCAATCACCGGCTCCGCGAGGATAAAAAGCCCAATGGCGGCCGGCAGGGTCAGGAAGAGGGTTTGGCGGATACCGATCAAAAGGCGGTCCCGAAGCGCCGCGGTATCATTGAGGGCGGCGTGCCGGGCCAGATGCGGTAGGGTCACCGTGGCCACCGCCACGCCGAAAAGACCGATCGGGAGCTGGATGAGGCGGAAGGCATTATTCAGGCAGGTGACGGAGCCGTTCTCCAAATAGGAGGCAAAATATCCGTTGATCAGGACGTTCACCTGTACGGCGGCGGCGCCGATGGAGGCGGGTCCGAGT
>RGGS01000116.1 GCA_010024525.1 Verrucomicrobiota bacterium
AGCGCTGCACGTTACCCAACAAAAAAGGCCAACCTTTTTGGGTTGGCCTTTTTAGGTTTTACTGAATTGCTTACACAAATAGCAGTGCGTCGCCGTAGCTCAAGAAACGGTAGCCTTCCTTTACTGCGGTATTGTACACGTCCATGGTCAACTCGTAGCCGGCGAAGGCTGCGGTTAGCATGAGCATCGTTGACTGCGGCGCATGGAAGTTGGTGATCATGCTGTTGGCCACGGTGAACCCAGTGGCTCCCTGCAGGGCGGGAGTTCCGGTCACGCTGCTGCCACGAATCAAAACATACGGCTGCTGGCTCAGGGAGAGGCCGGTAACATCAATTTTGGAACCGTCCGAGAAACTGATCGTTCCGCCCGTGTTCCAAGCTCCCGTCGAATTCGTTGAGGCCGCCAGAATTTTGATCATGCTATTTGAGCTAATGGCGAGGCTGGCCACGGATCCGCTGCCCTGGACCGTTCCGCCCGCGAGGACCGAGACCGCTCCAGCCTGCCCATCAACCTGCAAGGCCGCCCCGTTGGTAACGGTGATGGTGCTCGAAAGAATTCTGCCGGAAGCAGCGATATTCAGGACCCCAGCCTCAACCATAGTAGGCCCGGTATGAGTGTTTGTTCCGCTTAAGGTCTGCGTCCCCGTGCCAGCTTTAAACAGGCTAGCAGCAGCCCCATCGTTGCCGATGGATCCGGCAAACGTGCCACTTCCGTTGTTTACGCCAAGGCGGATGCCGGAATTCGGGAAGCCTGACCAACCGCTTGTGATGGTTCCGGAACCATCGATTGCATCCACCACGATGAACGCCTCGACCCCCCGGAAAGTTGCCCCCGCGGCGATAAACAGCGATGCCCGGTTGCTAGTCCATACCTCGTTGTCGGAACTCCCACCGATCAAGGTACCTCCATTCACCTCGATCCTCCCCCCACTCATGGCAAACTCTGACCTTCCCAGGCCCCAATAAAGGGTTCCCGGTCCAGTTTTTCGCAAGATCCCGTTCCCGGTGAATTTCGTGGTCCGCGAGTTGGTGGGGGCAAGGTCGGAATTGGTTGAGACAAAATATTCCAAAACGCTGTTCGTCCCGGAGATTTGCTGGCTGGTCGACTGGAGAACTGAGTTACTTAGCAGGAGTGTTCCCTCGTTGACCGTGGTTGCACCGGTGTAGGAGTTCGAAGCGCTAAAAACCAACGTGCCGGCGCCAGCCTTCGTCACGGAATATTTGTTCGCAGGTCCGTAATCCTCGATCGGAAGGCCATTCGAAAGGGTTACTCCGTTGGTTATCTGGAAAATAACAGTCCCATTTCCCACCCAAGCACCTGGCGTAATGGCGTTGTTACTGCCGCTCACCGCTTCGAAGGAGGCGTTGGCTGTCACTTCCACCGTGCCCAGCAGAACAAAGGCTCCCCACGGGTCGCCAAAACCTCCGGTTCCCCGCAACTTACCACCATTCATGATCAGGTTGGTAAAGGTGGTGACCGTGCTGGAGGATTCGATCGTGCCACCCTCAACCACCACTGGGGTAATGGGGTTGGTGAAACCGTTCGCATTTGCGCCGAGCTGATTATAGTAGTTTGTGGCAAATGACAGCGTTCCGTTCGTTTGAACGGTTATCGTGCCCTGCAGCGGACGATAACCCGTGTTCGCAGAGTGTCCCGTGATCTGCGTAAGTTTCAGATTTCCTTTATGGATCACCGTAGGTCCCGTGTAGGTGTTGGTGTTGGCGAGGGTAAGAGTCCCATCCCCGGTTTTCCGAAACCGACCCGTGCCGGAAACAATCATCGAGTAGGTCTCGTTATTGCTTTTGTTCCAAACGAGAGCCCCAGAATTTGTGATGTTGCCGAGGCCGATGGAACCGCTTACTCCTCCATTGCCTACCTCCAGTACACCATTTGAAATCATGGTTCCGCCGGAGTAGGTGTTGGCTCCGGTAAGGGTCACCTGGTTTGAGCCAATTTTTGTCAGTCGCTGGATGCCCGTGTAGGAATTTGAGTCGATGGTGTCGATTCCATCACCTCCGACCGTGATCTGTGCGTAGGACGAAGACAACAAACCAGACAATAAAACCAAGGCGACTGCGGCTTTTGCCCATCCGGAAACCGATATGGGCAAAACCATTCGCTTGGGAACTTTAAAAACTATTCCCACAATTCTTAACATACTTACATTCGACCGATTTTCCACGCGAAAGTTCAATAAATACAACACTTTACAATTGATTTCGGGCGATTTTATAGTTTTATAAGTCGTTGATCTTTAGCATTTTTAATTTTCGATTTCGTTATGTAAGTCGTTGATAAATATTTTGATTGTATGTGTAATCCATTGCTGAACAGTGTTTTAAGTCCTTTACATGTCCTAATGAGGCTATGGGTTCAGGTGCTATGCCCCACCGAGAGGTGGGTTGGTCTACCGTTCCAACTTAAACTTATAACTTAAGTACGTTCACCTTGCCGGCTTCCGGAGCGGACACCTGCTGCAACTGTCCGGAACTCATGGCACTCGCGATGTCACCAGAATTGGCAATGGTGAAATTAACCACATTGCCAATGCGGAAATTGCTGATGCCGGCAAAATTCAACTGCCCTGCCACCACCGACCCGTAGCTCTGATTCACCAATCCGCTCTGCACATACATGTTGATCATCCCGCTGTTTCTCACCACGGTCATGAAGGAGTTCTGCACCAGGATCGTGTTGGCCCGTGCGGTAATCGCATTCATCGCCACCAAGTTCGCGTTGTTTTGGAAATTGAGCCGATCCGCGCTCAGATTGATTTCCGAGGCATGAACCTGGGCATTGGCCGTCTCCGACGGCAACGACTCGTTGACCGCGGCCAAGGCGCTGGCCAGCTTCGTGGCCACGGGCAGACTACCCTCCACTGCCATCGTTCCGGCCAAGGCGCCGTTTCCGTTCATCGCCATCATCTGAATCTTGGCATCGGCATTCACCGCCGCTCCCACCAACTCCTTGATCTTAAAGTCTCTCACCATACTTCCGCTCATCAGTACCCGACCAGTGGTGACCCCATTCTTCACTCTCTCGAGGGTGGTCCCCTCAAAATTACGAATGGTCACGTTTCTCAGCTCGAGCGAATCCCCGGTGCGAATCACCGCCATGCTTCCGGGCGCCGCCATCTGAACCCCGCCGGCATCCGTCACCGTTTCTGACAAAATGCGAACCTGCTCGCGGTCCACCGCCTCCGGACTGGGAGAAGGAACCGCGATGGTGGACTGAGCCCCCATCTTCACCGTGCCCACCGCTTCCGCCAGAAATTGCGATCCCGCGCCGTCGATCTGGGTGCTGCCCATCGCCAAGGATCCGGTGCTCATGAATTTCAAATTCGATTGGGTGGCCTTGATCCAGGTTGATTGAAGATCCATCCCCTCGTCCCCGGATGCGATCGTCACTGTCTTCCCCGGTCCCTCCACCAAATTGATTTCCTTTTGAGGCTGGAGCAGTTGCTCCAACTGCACAGACCATCCTCCAAGCACCCCCACTCCCCCACTGGAAGTATCCCCCACAAACAGGGTCCAACTGCCGGACGGATCAAAACCTCCCAGATCGTTGAGGGTCATTTGCTGCCCAGTTACCTCCGGGCGATAAGACCCGGTCAGCTGATTCGCCGGATCCTGCAAGGCGATCGAATCCGTGGCCCAATCCGACAGGAGCACCGACATCCCCGTTCCCGCGGAGCCGTCCGGATTCGCGGTCGTGGCCCCGATATGTTCAAACAGCCTGACGGTTCTGGAGTCCAATCCATCCGCCGAGGTGTGCCTCAGGTAGGCGACGTAATCTCCCAGGAACGCACCCGCAACCGCATCCGGGTTGATGTTCAGATTCAAACGCACGGCATAAGGCAAAGGACTGATCTGGCTGTTCACCAGCGTCTGGGTCAAACCGGCCGGATTCCCGTCAGGAATCGGGGTCGCAGAGGCGAACGTGGCGGAATTATTGAGATTGATGAGGTTGGCCGATACGGGGGCGATGGCCGCGGGACTGAAGGAAACCCGATTGCCATAGAGCACCACATCCCGCGCATTCAAATTGAAGGTGGCGGTTGGCTGGCTCAATTCCAGTCTGCCGCCAAAATAATAGTCGGAAGTTTGTCCCGCAAATAACTGAACCGAGCTGCCGAGGCTGGTCAGATCGAGGGTTGCGTTTCGATGGTCCGTTTCAAAAAAGGTCGCCGGCCCCTGCCCTCCGGCCACTTTGCCGGTATAATAGAAAAACTGGTCCAGGGCCGCGAGTTCATCTCCGGCGGTTGCGGGCATAAGCATTCTTCGGGCCGGGTTGGCCGCCAGAATGGCATTCCCATCGGGGGTGATGCCCACGCTCACATCCCGCTGGCCTGAAAAATAATTTTCATTTCCCGCGAAAGCGGCGCGAATCGTGAACGCATCCGCACCAAGAATTTTACCGACCGTCAGATTCCCCAAAGCGTCCACCGCGGCCCGTCCGTCCGCCTCGAGAACAGCCAGACTGACCCCTCCTGCTTGCACGGTAGGAATGGGGATGACACCCGAAGAGCCGGTCAAACGAGGCGCGATCGCTGCGAAATTCAGATTGGGAGTGGCCTTAAGAACGTTTAGGACTCCCCCCAAAGTAGAAATGTCATACTGGCTCGTCACATCGACCCCAGTGTTGTTGACAATGCTCACACTTGAAACATTGATGGGATAGGGACCTCCACTCACCGGACTGCCGCTGGTTGCAGGCGTCAGAAAAGTGGCCACGAGGTTATGTCCCGCGCTGAGGGATCCCGCCGTAATGTTGAAACCGAAAGCAGGATTGGCTTCCCCGAATGTGCGGGAGGCATCATTGGCCCGAACCGTTAGGGCGATTTTGGGCAAAGCGGCTGTCGAATCTGTGGTCCCTACGTTCACCACGATCTGTGCGGGATTCACAGGGTTGAAAGCCACCACGGGCGGAGGGGGCGCGGGAGCTTCCATG
>RGGS01000117.1 GCA_010024525.1 Verrucomicrobiota bacterium
TCGTCCTGAATTCTTTCCGGGTTGGCCAAGTCGAGAGACCATTTTCCATCGATGATGAACTTATAAGGGTAGGATCCGGGGATCAGGGGAAGGGACAATTCCCAAAGATTGTCGGCGGTTTTTTGGAGGGGATGGGAGGACGGGTTCCATTGGTTGAAGGTTCCAGCCACGTGAATCTGTTTTTCCGATCCTGTGCCAAAATATTTGAATTTGGCCAAGGGTGAAGGCTGGATGGAGACGGCAAAAACTGCCTCGAGGGGAACGCCCTCTGCGGGGCTCACCTTCAAAACAAAGGTCTCCATTCCGATGGTCCCGGGTAGAACACGGATCGAGAGGAGCGACCCCTGAACGATTTTGGCCTGAATCCCCGGGTTGGGGTTGTTGCGAACAAGTTCGATTTTCCCCCTTGGACCGGAATCAAGCCAGCGGTTTAGATCATACTGTTCTTCCGTGCCGCTGGTGAGGATTTGAACCGGAATCCAGCCCACGCTGGGAGAGGCCAATTTTTCGGATGAGGATTTGGTTTCTGGCGCAATCCCGAAGGTGAGGATAAGGGCTAGGCCGATTACAAAACTAATATTTAGCGACCTTGGGACAAAGATCATTTGTTGACGTAAAAGTAGGGAGGCAGAGCCTTTGAAGTAAGAAAATTATCTTTCCGTCGAAATTAATGAGGCATGCGGAATAGTGCAAAATTATGAAGATCAATTATATAATAAAAAATATAGGCAAAATAACATAAAAACCTCAAAAAGATCTGGTGGGATCAAAATACACTATATGTAGGCAAATTTTGGGGACATAATACAACTAATGTGTATATATCGGGCGCTACGTGAATCATGGGCATGAAATAATTACGGAAAAAAAGGTAATATATTTAAGAAGATGTTTTTGGTCGCCGGTCGTTCTGTCCTGTTTTTTCGCTTTTTCCGTTCCGCAGATTTTCGGCCAGGAAAACAGTTGGCAGTCCTTGGCGGGGGAGGCGAGTGCGATGAGTCGCAAAGTCAGTCCGGATAAAATCGACTATAATCTCGAGGTCGGACCAGTTTTGTTAAAATTAAACGCTGGGTTGGTCAACGGGTACAGTTCCAACATCGGTTTAACCAGTTCGGGAGGCGCTGGAAGTGCCTACAGCACCCCATCCCTAACCTGTAATTTAAGCTGGCCGATCACGGATTTAAATACCCTGACCTTTGGGATTCAAGCAGGGTACTCCTATTATTGGCAGGCCTCACAAAGTGCGAGTCCTGGCGGTTTTTTTCTTCAACCGACGAGTGTTTTGAAAGGGGATTTCTATGTCAGCAATTTCAAGATCACTCCCTCGGATGCCTTTTCCCTGCAGCAGAATCCGACGCAGGCCACCGAGTTGAGCGGGGTATCCAAGCTGTCCCTTTTTCAGAACAATCTCGGTTTGTTGGTTACCTGGGATGCCGGTGACTTTTTGATCACCGGAGGAGCCTCTGTTTTCACGGTGAAAGCCTTGAATTCCTCCACCAACAACTATTTGGACCGCAACGCACTTTCCCCCTCCTTCTCCGTTCAATACAACGTGAGTAAGACCTTGGCGGCGGGCATCAATGGATCGGCGCAATTTAACCGATATCAAAACCCGGCGCAGTTAATCCAGACCAACGGGATCTATAGTGTTCAAGGCCAGAACAACAGTGACCTTTTCCAGGTTGGCCCCTTTGTGAATCACCAGCTTTCCGAATACATCACGGTCGGTTTTGATCTGGGTTATCTTTGGGGGACGTTCGACAAGTTTCCTGAGGTCAATCAAGGGGGCTACCCGTCGACTTTTTATCTGGATTTCAATTGGTCCCATGCCCTGAACCAACACCTGAAATACAGCATTACGGCCGGTCGAATCGAACAGCCATCGGTTTCGAACGGCATCACCTTTTTCACCCAATGGACCTTTGGCCTCAGCCCCTCGTGGAACGTGATCGACAATCTCTCCCTATCGACTCCGCTTTCCGCGTTGATTGGCGAGCAGTCCGGAAGCAACGGGCAAAAAATCCAAAACTACACAGGGAGCGTGAATCTGGGTTATCAGATCATGGAAAAACTCAGCAGCACCATGGGGTTCACTTATCTGATCAAGGATTCCAATCAACCCAACCAGAGCTATAGTCAGTGGAATGCGACATTGGGATTCACCTATGATTTCTGATTCGCCGGCGAAACTGTTTTTTCCCGTCCGATTCACCTTGGGGGGCTTCATGCTTCTTTGGATCTGCCTGGTTTCCGGGAACGCCGAAATTCAGGCCCCCGCCCCGACGATCCAACCGCCGGGAGAAGCGGTTCCCTCCGAGTTTCCCTCGGCAGCTCCGGTATCCCCGCAGGTTGTGCGCGACCCATCCAAGACCAATCCGATGGATTCCTTGGATGACAAAAAAATCATCGCCGTGGGAAACCTGCTGGAATTCCGGGTTCTGGAGGATCTGGATGAGGAGCCTGATCCCAAGTCCAGGACCGATGCGGATCAGCGGCCCCAAAACCTCCTTCAGGTCTCGGACAGCGGGGAGGTGGAGCACCCTTACTTTGGCCGGGTTTTGGCCAAGGGGAAGACCCACAGGCAATTGGCCGAGGAAATCAAAAGGATTCTGGAGAAGGATCTTTACTATCAGGCGACCGTTCTTATCTCTTTGGCTACCTCGGGCAAATCGAGGGGCAAAGTGTACATCAGCGGGGCGGTGACCAAGCCCGGTCCCTTTGAGATCCCGGTGGATGAGAACATGACGGCGAGCAAGGCTCTCTCGTCTGTGGGAATTGTGGAGGACCGGGCGAACATCACCCAAGTGAAACTGGTGCGCAAGGCCATCGAGGGGGCTCCTCCACCCGAACCGGTCATTATCAATCTCTATGACATCCGGCAGGGAAAAACGGATTCCGACCGGGTCTTGGAGCCCGAGGATCAGCTGATTGTGCCAGCCATCACGAGCCGTGGGCAGGTCAGTATCGCGGGAAATGTTCGGCAGCCAGGCAATATTCCCATTCCCTTGGACCGAAATCTCACGGTGAAAGATGTGATTGTTCAGGCCGGTTTCGGGGATTTTGCGGACAAAAGACACGTCAAACTTTTCCGAAAGGGCGAAAAAGGTGAGCCGATGGTGGTGGACATGGTCAAAATCCTCGAAACCGGAGAGGAAGAGATGAATCCAGAGCTGGGGGATGGAGATCATATCTTTGTCCCCAAGCGGCTGATCAACTTCTAGGAAACCCATGCCTGAAATCGGACAAGAATTGGGAATCGGAGGACCGTTATCGCCGGCAGCCCTGCGGGCCCGCATGTATCGCTACCAGTTGTTGTTGAGGAAGTACTGGTGGTTACCGGTCCTGCTGTTGTCCGGATCCCTCTTGGTGCAGGGGGTGCGGTATTTTCTGGGCGAGCCCCTGTATGTCAGCACGGGCAGAATGATGGTGAGCCCGCGAATCATGACCACCGAAGCGGCGGTCTACACCGAGGAACTTAGCAACTATTTTGGCACCCAAGTTTCCCTGATGCAAAGTGAGGCGATCAAGCATCGTGCCACCACGGCGGTGGAAAGTGCGCACCCGGATCTCAAGGGAATTGCGGCAGATCTGGGGGTTCAACAAGAGCCAAAAGCCTCGATCTTTATCCTCAAAGTCACCAGTCCCGACCCCAAATATTCCCAGCTCTTTGCCGATGCCTGCATGAGTGAATTCCTGGAGTTTAAAAAGGAAATGAGGGGGGAAACGTCCCAGAAAACCGTGGACGCCGTGGCCCGGCAACTGGCCGAGTTAGAGAAAGCCATTTCGGAGCTGGACCAAAAACTCTTTCAATTCAAACAGGAGAACAATGTGGTCTTCCTTCAGGAGCAGGGAAACTATGTCGGCACTTATTTGGTGGATCTCAACAAGCAGTTGGCGGAATTAAAGAAGGAAAGCCAACTGCTGGATCTGATGAGTATCGATCAAACGCTGGAAAGGCAGATGCAAAATGCCCCGGATTCGGTCGCCAAGAAGGAAGACGTCAGCGGGGCCAGTTTGGTGGAGGGCCCCCAATCGGAGTATATCCAAACCAAACGGCAGTTGCAGCGCGCCCGGGCCCGGTTGGAGCAGTTGGGCAAGTACCTCCGTCCCAAGCACCCCAAAATCCTGGGGTTGAAGGATGAAATCACTCGGAATGAACGAAAACTTGAAATTGTCCGCCAGCAAAGCCAGGAATCGGTGGCCGAGAAGCGCCAAGCCATCCAGCTCCAAATGACCAATCTGGAGAAGTTGGTGGCCGAGTCCGAGACCAAGGCGTTGGATGTGGGAAGAAAAATGGCGGAATACGAAAAGATGAAATCTGAGCGGGACCGGCAACAGCAACTTTATGATCGGCTCTTGGGAACGGTTCAGAATGTCAATGTCAGCCAGGATGTCAGCCAGTTTGACGTGAATATTCTGGAGCGCGCCACGCCGGCTCTCTCCATCAAACCCGGTTTTGTCCGGTCTTTACTCCTCGGCCTGGGAGTGGGATTGATCCTTTCGGGCGGGCTTCTCTTTTTGCTGGATCGTTTTAATGACCAAGTCGCCACCGTGGTGGAACTTTGCGAGCATTTCACCGAACCGATTTACGGTCAGGTACCCCAGGAAACCTCGGATGCCGACGGTCGGCTTCCCCTTTTGACTCCCCAGGACACGCGGCATGTCTATGCCGAAAGTTTCCGCAATATTCGTTCCAGCCTCCGCTTTGTGGGGGGGGAGGCCAAAAAGAAAAACCGCGTGATTCTGGTCACCAGCCCCACCCCCATGCCGGCGACCACTGCCTGGATCAGGTGGGCGGTGTACTCGAAGCTGGGCCCCATGCGCATGCCGCGCAAGGGCAAGCCGTGCGCGACAAACCAGCTCTTCCAGGCCTGAGGCCGCAGCACCGCT
>RGGS01000118.1 GCA_010024525.1 Verrucomicrobiota bacterium
TGCGGAGAGCGGGGCGGAGGGGATCGGTCTCTATCGGACGGAATTCATGTTCCTGAACCGGGTCCAGTTTCCCGGAGAGGAGGAGCAGACCAATGTGTATCGGCAGGTGGTGCAGTCTTCCCGTCCCCATTTGGCGATCATCCGCACCTTGGATCTGGGCGGGGACAAATTACCGACCCATCAGGGGCTTGATCCGGAGGTGAACCCGTTCCTCGGATGGCGTGCGATCCGGTATTGCCTGGAGAGACCTGAGGTTTTCAAGGTGCAACTGCGGGCGATATGCCGGTCCAATCCGGGAGGAAAAATCCGCGTGATGTTTCCGATGATTGCCACCCGGGAGGAACTGGCCGCCGCCCTTACGCTTCTGCGGGAAGCCCGGGAAGAATTGAAATCGGCAGGCATCCCCGCAGCGGAGGAGGTGGAAGCCGGGGCGATGATTGAGGTTCCCTCGGCGGCTTTGATCGCTGACCGGCTTGCGCCGATGGTGCAGTTTTTCAGCATCGGAACAAACGACCTGACCCAATATACCATGGCGGCGGACCGGACCAACGAGCGGGTGGCCTCCCTCTATCAACCGACCCACCCCGGGGTGCTTTCTCTGATTCGGGGGGTGGTGGAGGCAGCCAGGAAAAACGGGATCTGGGTGGGGGTATGCGGGGAAATGGCTTCCGACGTTGTCATGACCCCGGTTCTCATCGGTCTTGGAGTGGATGAGATGAGCATGGGCTCCGTGGCCGTGCCCAGGGTGAAAAAGGCGATTCAAAGCCTGAGTTTTGGGGAGTGCGAGTCCTTGGCCTTGGGCATTTTACAGATGGACTCCGGAGAGGAAGTGCGGCGTCAGTTGGAATTGGTGGCCCGGCAGAAATATCCCGAGTTGATGGCCTAGGTTCTTGCCAAAAAACCGAACACAATCGCCCTACCAAGAACGGGGGGAATCGGCTAGAACTCAAGTCCGATGAGTGAAGACAAGTCCACCTTGATGGAGATTCGCCGGCAGAAGCTGGAACAGCTTCGCCAGCTTGGCGTGGATCCCTTCGGCGGGCCTTTTCTCCACACCGAAAGCTCGGCTGAGATCCGGGCCCGATGGGAGGAAGGGCGCAAGGTGAAGCTGGCCGGAAGGATCGTTTCCCATCGCGATATGGGCAAGAGCCAGTTTTTGCATCTGCAGGATCGTGGAGGCCGTTTGCAAATTTATGTGCAAAAGCCTTCGTTGTCGGAAAAAGATCGTGCGGTATTCGACCTGCTGGATCTGGGGGATATTTTGGGAGTGGAGGGAAGTCTTTTCACCACCAAGACCGGCGAGCCATCCGTGCGGGTGGAAAACCTAGTGCTCCTGACCAAATCCCTGGCGCCGTTACCCGACAAGTGGCACGGCTTGGTCGATACCGAGACGCGTCACCGGCACCGCCATTTGGATCTGATTTCCAATGAAAATTCCCGGCGGGCCCTCGATTTGCGGGTCCGTTTGGTTCGCTACCTGCGGGATTTTCTTAATCAACAGGGGTTTACCGAGGTGGAAACGCCGATGATGCAGACGGTGGCGGGAGGGGCGGCCGCCGAGCCCTTCAAAACCCGGCACCATGCCTTGGGCATGGATTTGTACCTGCGGATCGCCCCGGAGCTTTATCTGAAGCGTCTTTTGGTGGGTGGGTTGGAAAAGGTTTTTGAGATCAACCGGAATTTCCGCAACGAGGGGATTTCGCGTCGCCACAATCCGGAATTCACCATGCTGGAGGCCTATTGGGCCTACTCGGATTTCACGGGCATGGCGCAGTTGGTGGAGGAGATGATCTGCGGGGCCGCCCGGGAGCTGACCGGCGGACTGAAGATCCCGCAGAGCGACGGTTCCGAGCTCGATCTAACCCCGCCTTGGCCGAGGAAAAGATATCGGGACGCGGTGAGGGAGGTGGCCGGGGCCGATTGGTTTGAGTTGAGCCCGGCGGATATGGAAAAGCGGGCGTCCCATTTGGGCGTGGAACTGGAGCCGAAACTGGCGCCGGCCGAGATCACCCAGAAAGTCTTTGAAAAAAAAGTGGAGGCCCTGGCAGTGAATCCGGTTTTTATCACCCATCTGCCGGCTCAGTTGGTCCCTTTGGCCCGGCTGAACCGGGAAGATCCGACGGTGGTGGATGTCTATGAGTTGATCATGGGGCGGCAGGAAGTTTCTCCGGGCTATTCCGAGCTCAACGACCCGATTCTTCAGGCAGAGAGATTCCGCCATCAGGTCGGCGAGCATACCCAGAAAGTCGATACGGAATTCGATTCGTGAAGTCATTTATTTCCCGTTGCTGCGGCCGCGGGAATCGGGCGCGTGAACGGAAGCGGAATCGGGCTGGCCCGGGGTCCGTTGCTTAACGCCTTTCTCTTTCAGGTTTTTAACACCAGTTCTTTTTACCTGATCATGGGAATGCCCATGATGCTCTACTTTAAGAAACTGGGTGCTTCTGCCACGGTGCTCGGCGTGTTGGCTTGTTTGGGTGCCTTGCTGAATATTTTTCAGATTCCCGCGGCCCGGTTTGTGGAAAAGATTGGTTACCGCTCCTTTGTTCTCCGTGGATGGACCGGCCGAAGTGTGATGATTGGGGCCATCGCCTTGGTGGCCGGATTGCCTTTGCCGATGGATGTGGCCTCCCGTCAGGTTCTCGTGATCTTTCTGCTTTTTCTGTTCAATACGGCGCGGGGCATTTCCCTGAGCGGATATTTGCCGTGGATCAGTGCCATTGTTCCGGAATCCGTTCGTGGAAGGTTTCTGACCATGGATCAGGCCGCCTCGCAAACGGCCCAGCTGTTGACTGTTGCCCTAACGGGGTGGTACCTGGAGCATATCAGCAGTCCCCGGGCGTTCGGGCTGCTTTTTGCCGTCAGCATGTTTCTGGCCGGGTTTTCCATGATTTTTCTTCGCCGGATTCCCGACGCCCCGACCTCAAAAATCGCAAGTGGGGAAGGGATTCCATGGCGGGCTATGTTGGGTCACCCCCCTTTTTTGCGGTTGCTGATCTTTCACGCCATCATGATGCTGGCCATGTCCGGGGGCGGGCTGATTTTTATTCCTTTTGCCCGGGATCAGCTCGGTTGTACGGATTCCAAGTTCATGGTGCTACAGCTGATTTGGGGAATATTTTACATTTTGACCTGTCTCTGGGCCGGCAAAATTTTGGATCGTGCGGGCAGTCGACCGGTTCTGTTTCTGGCCGGATTTATTCTGGCCGTTCATTGGGCAGGCTGGGGATCGGTGGCGGCCCATCTCCTGCCTTTCAACTGGAAGACCATCCTTGTGCAGCAAATTACTGCGGGCATTGGTTTGGCCCTCTATAACAGCGCGCATATGCGGTTGCTCATGGGAACGGTGCCGGTGATGGGGCGAAGCCATTTCTTTGCCCTGTTCAGCGTGGCCGCGAGCCTAGTGGTGGGTTTGGCTCCGTTAGGCTGGGGATTGTTGACCGATGCCCTCCAGTCCCTCCACTACGGTGCCGAAGTGCAGATCAATGGTTTTGTCATTCTCTATGGCGTGCTAGTGGTCATTCTAGTGCCGGGAATGATCGCGTTGCGCAGCGTCCATGAGTCCAAGGCGGCTTCCACGGAGGAGTTGCTCCGGGAACTGGTCTTGGAGACGCCTTGGAAATCAATTACCCGATGGTGGAATCGCAGAGCCCTTCCATGAAGAGATTCCTCGCTTGGAACACTCCGCCGGCCATCGCTCTGTTGATCCGGTCATTGGCCATGACCCTGAGATTTCGCCTGGAAGATCCGAAGGGACTTCTTTCCCAACAACCCGATCAACCTAAAATTTTTGCCTTTTGGCATAATCGCATCCTTATGATGCCTTATCTCTATGAGAGATGGTGTCCCGGACGCAGGATGCTGATGCTGGTGAGTCGGAGTCGTGATGGAGAATTCATTACCCGGATTATGAATCGGTTCGGGATCGACGGGGTGCGGGGATCCAGTTCGAAAGGAGGATCGGGAGCGTTGCGGGAAATGGTGCGGGAATTGGAAAAGAAATCTGCCCGGGACATCGGAATCACGCCCGATGGGCCCCGCGGACCCAAAGGCAGGGTGCAGAATGGGGTTTTGGCGATCGCGGAGGCGAGTGGCAGGCCGATCGTTCCGGTCACCACACACTTCAGCCGAAAGTGGGAACTGCCGTCTTGGGACCGGTTTCAAATTCCCCAACCCGGGGCCCTTTGTCGGTTGGTGGTGGGGCCGTTGGTTCCGGCACCCAAAAAGGCGGATGATTTTGCAACGATTCGCCGGAAACTGGAAGAAACCCTGGGAGATTAAGAGGGTTTCGAGGGCTTGATCTCGGCTGGAACCTGCAACCGGCTGGTGGACGGCAGATGGATGCGGATCACGGCGCTGGCGGTTCCGGCAGTGGCCAAGGCGGCCAGCCAGGCAATCAAAGCCAGAAACCCAGGGATGCGAAACGTCAGGCGTGTCAGCGGGACCACCAAAAGAAGGAGGCTGAAAACCATGCCACCCGCCAAGAGAACGGATCGGGCCGGCCAAGGGCTCACATGAGCGCGGTTCGCTGTCCATTGGGCGGTGGTTTCCACAATAGAGAGTAACGAAGGGGGGATGGAGGGCAGGCTGTAAACCTCCACCGCCGCCGGGCCGGCGGCCAAGAGGGCCAGGCCGAGGGTGCCGGACAAAAAGAGAAGTCCCGGGCGCACATTTTCCGATCCAAAAAAACGGAGAAGAATTCCCAGAATGATCCAAAAGGCAAGGACACCTCCCCCCATCTGGAGCCAAAAACGGGCGGCATCCGGATCTCCGGGCACGAATTCCCGAAAAAGATTCAAGGCGGCGGAGGCTAGGGTTTGCAGGCCGTTCACGGGCGACCAATTTCGATCGGATCCGAAG
>RGGS01000119.1 GCA_010024525.1 Verrucomicrobiota bacterium
CGCGAGACGCACACCCAAAAGCTCAGGCTCTGCCAAGGGTCCCTCCATCTGCCCCCGCCGAACACCGCCATGAGGATGGGAGACCGCAATCTGAAGATGTAGGGTTCCATTGGACAGAATCCGGGCAAATGCACCCAGGGATTCAGAACATCCGCCGCCCCATTCTTTTAGAAACGCCTTTTCCGAGGAGACGCAGGCTCTCACATCCGATTGATCAATCTTTCGCAGGATCTCGCGAATGGACGTATCTGTACTCCGACACTCCACGGCCAAGGCCCCCTGCCCGGGTGCGGGGGTCATCCAATCGACCGCAAGACGATCGAGGGCCAATCCAGTGGCCACGCCCCCCAGTCTGTCCACCCCCGCGGCTGCCAAAAGAATTCCCCACCAGGTATCTTCCCTCAGGAGACGCTGCATCCTTCGATCAACATTTCCGCGGATGGGCTGGGATTGGCTCTCGGGCCATCGGCTTTTCCAGAGCATCTCCCTTCTGGGGCTACCCGTCCCCACGACGGCGCCATAATCAGGTTGAAAAGAGCAACCCGCACGCACCAGCAATACATCCCGCGGGTCGACTCTTTCCGGGTATGCGGCAACCACCAGTTCCTTCGGGGTTTGGGTTGGTAGGTCTTTGGCGCTATGCACCACCAGATCAACTCTTCCCTGCGTGAGCTCCTTTTCCAGAGCCGAACTAAATTCCCCTACCTGCTCCGGAGCATGATCGCCGAATTCAGACCTCTCATCCCCCGAAGTCTTAACGATAACGAGCTCAAGCTCCACCCCGGAGGAAGACCGGTGAATCTTTTCCACTATTCCCTTGGCCTGTTGCAGTGCCAGGGGACTTCCGCGAGTCCCCAGCCGAAGTTTCATTCTTTTTCTACCAAGGTCTCTTTTCCCTCCAAGGATCGGCCCCAGGCAAAGAGACTTTCGTGTTTTCTCAGGATTTCTTCCGCCCGGTGAATGGCTCCCAAGGCTTCCGGTTGGACCTCACTTCTTTTCGCCAGCTCCTCCAGATCCAGAGAACTGGCCTGGGGATTGCTTTGTCTTAATTGAGTCAGGGTCCTGGGAACGCCCAGGTCCACCATCAGGCGCAATTCCGGAAGGCTTCCACGGGATCCCCAGAAAAGCTCCCCCCCGCTTAATGCCGAGACGAGCATGGTCATGGAAAAAGCCGTCGAGGCCCAATCCTCCCACGGAACGCAGTGCCCCTTGAGTTCCCGGGCAAGCAGCTGCGCTCTTTCCGTGGACCGGGAGGAAATAAAGCAGCTTTTCATCCCGCCATCTCGGGCCGCGAGGGCAAAGCTTCGCGCGGTATGACCTGATCCTAAGATCATGATTCTATCGGACTCCGGAAATGAAAGAATCTGGGAAGCGACTTCAGCGGCGCAGCGACCCACCGAGGGATCCCCTTGCCCAAAACCGGCCATCCTTCTCGCCGCCCGTGCTGCCCGAAGGCAGGACTGGAATAACACATGCATCCCCTTTCTTGTGCCGCCGAGTTCCCTGGAACTCTGATAAGCGGTGCGCACCTGGGCGAGAATCTCACCCTCCCCCATCACCATGGAGCGAAGCCCGGTGGCCACTTCAGCCAAATGGCGCCAACAGGCGATTCCCTCGTGCAGATAAACACCGCGGGCTTCCTGCCAGGCAAAGCCCAGTTTGTGGGGCATGGCTCGTCTCAGGATTTCCACAATTTCAGGCCCGCGGAATTCGGAACGCCCGTAAATCTCCACACGGTTGCAGGTACTGAGATATACCACCTCCTCGGCTCCACCGTGCTCAATCAAATGCGGGGTCAACCGGTCGCCGGCCAAAGCCACTAAAGACTCACGGACCGCCAAGGGAGTGGTGTGATGGTCCACCCCAACACAAAAGATGCCTTCAGGGCTTTTCATGAGCGACGTAAGAGTATTCTGCTCTTTTTGGGGCCTGCATCGGGTGGTCTGGGTGCGGGAGGCCCCAGCCACTCGGTCAGCCTCCGCGTCACCTCTGTGCTGGACGAGACATCCTTGGATGACCAAATGACGTTTCCATCCTTCCCGAAAAGGGTGACCTTCATTTTGCGGTCATCCGTTCCCCAGCCCAGCGATTCCGAAGTTTTTCCATCAAAGTCCGGGACGGCACAAAGTACCTCCCGGGGATTGTTTTTGTTCCCCCTGGCCCGAAACCAAGGTTGCAGCGTTTCTCCTTCCTCGTTCAGGTCGGCCTTCATTTTCCCCACAGTCCATCCCTTAAACAGGGTTCCGAGTGATTTTCGCAGGTCGACCACCACGATCACCCGGAAATCATCGAGCCCTTGCCAGGGATACATCGCCCGCCCAAATTCGCGTGTTGTCTCCGCTAGCGGCTGACTACTGGCCATCACCACGGTGATTTTCCCCTTTGGATTAAGGATGACGGTCCCCCCATCGCAACTCTTGGGCTGATACAGGTCCACCGCCAGTAAGGGCCCACCCCCGATCAGGAATACCGCCAACCATCGGATCATTCGACCTCCAGCAACCATCCCGTCAGATATTCACTTTCGGGAAAGAATAGATCGATCGGATGGTCCGAGGCTTGGCTCAAAAGGCCAAGCTGTCGCAACCCCCTCTTCTCTTCGCAAGCCACGCGTTTCACCACCTCCAACAATTCACCTCTCCCGACGCGGTGCGAGCAAGAAAACGTGGCCATCAACCCACCCGGGTGGAGAACCCGCAGGGCCTGACGATGGAGTTCTCCCATCGCGCGCAACCCTGACTCCATGGCTTCCCGACCCTTGACCATTCCTGGCGGATCCAGAACCACCAGGTCAAACTCCCCCTTTCGGGGGCTGCGAAGAAAACGAGAGACATCCTCTTCCACCCACTTGACCCGTAAATGATGCCGGTCAGCCGCCTGCCGCCCCAACGCCAACGAGGATTGGGAGCTATCCACTCCTGTTACGATTTCCGCCCCCGCTTGGGCAGCGCGCAGGGAAAATCCGCCATTGTGACAAAAGAGATCCAAGACCCTCCTGCCCCTGGCGTGAGAAGCGATGATCTCGTAATTCTCCTGCTGGTCCAGGTAGGTTCCCGTTTTCTGTCCCCCACGCAAGTCCACCGGAACCTCCAATCCGGCAATTGCGACCCATACTGGTTCTTCGGGAAGATTCCCAATGATATGACCGGGCAGACTCTGCAATCCCTCCTGTTTACGACCTGGAGCATCTCTCCGAACCCAGATTCCTTCCGGTCGCAGTTCCTCCCGAATGACCCCGGAAACCATGCTCCAATGCTTTTCCATGCCCTCGGTGATAACTTGAGCAACCAGGTGTGTGCCATACTGGTCAAGGACGAGGCCCGGCAGTCCGTCCGCTTCCGACCAAATCAACCTCCGGGACGGCAGGGTCTTCCGGCGTGCAATTGCCTTCTGGATGGCCTGAGTTGCATAGCTTGCATCAAAATCGCCGATGTCTGAACGGAATCGACGCCAAGCTACCCGCGCCCCTTCCCGGTAAAACCCTGTGCCTAGCAATTCCCCCTTTGGTCCCCTTCCAACCACCGCATGACCGCTTCTTTCCTTGGGGGGTGCTTTTGCCACCTCATGGCCGAGAATCCAAGGGTGTCCCTCCAGAGCACGGGATCGAATGCCCGACCGGAGTCGGATCACGCCAAGACTGGATTCAGTCAACCTCGCAGGTCAGACACCGTGTTGTGACTGATCTCCGGGTATTCGTACACATCGCCTCGGTAATTCTTAAGGATAACGCGGTCATCTGCCATCCCCACAATATAACTCGGCCCAATGGGGATTTTTCCCCCGCCCCCCGGTCCATCGACCACATATGTGGGTACGGCGTAACCGGTGGTATGTCCTCGCAGTCGTTCCATCAAATCCTGCCCTTCCCGGATGGTAGTCCGTAGATGGGCGGATCCCTGGATCAGATCGCACTGATAGAGATAGTAAGGGCGCACTCTGCAAAGGAGGAGTTTGTGAAAAAGCTCTTTCAAGGTGTCTTCCTGATCATTCACTCCCCGCAAAAGGACGCTTTGATTGCCAAGCGGAATCCCGGCATCAGCCAAACGACCCAGGGCCACTTTCACCTCCTGCGTAATCTCCTTGGGATGATTGGAGTGAATGCTGATCCAGAGCGGTTGGTGTTTTCGGAATACCGCCAGAAGCTCAGGCGTGATTCGCTGGGGCAGAAAAATAGGAACGCGGGATCCGATTCGAAGGAATTCGACGGAGGGGATTTCCCGAAGTCGGGCAAGAATCTGATCCAGCTTTGCATCCGAAAGAAGAAGCGGATCCCCGCCGGAAATAAGGACGTCCCGAACCTCCGGATGCTGCTTGAGGTAGGTAAAAGCCCCTTCCAAATCAATCGTCAGTTCCTGCTCCCCCGCCCCGCTGACCACCCGACTCCGGGTACAGTAACGACAGTAGGACGCGCAACGATCCGTCACCAAAAGAAGAACGCGATCCGGGTAACGATGGACCAATCCGGGAACAGGCATATGAGAGTCTTCACCACAGGGGTCAAGCATCTCATCCGGCGCCGTATTGGATTCCTCAATGCGGGGCACCACTTGACGCCGAATCGGGCAGTCCGGATCGTTTCGATCGATCAAGTTGAAAAAATGCGGCGTGATTCCCAAAGCCAGCTTTTTACCCGCCAGAATGGTTCCCGCCTTCTCTTCAGGGGTTAATGAGAGTCGGGACTCCAACTGTTCAAGATTTTGTATCCGGTTTCGTAACTGCCACGACCAGTCATTCCATTGATCTGCAGAGACAGATCCCCATGGTCCGGGAGGGTTCGCGGGAAATGCGCGGGCGCTCACTTAAGTAAATCT
>RGGS01000120.1 GCA_010024525.1 Verrucomicrobiota bacterium
ATCGCTATGTCACCGGTGAGGAAAAACCCGGTGAAGATCTTTTCCGCAAAATTGCCCAGTCCTCTGACGACGCTGCCCACTATGTCCTAGCCCGGACCAAGGCCTCCTTCGCGGTTCTGAACCGTTTCCCCTACAACCTCGGACACCTCATGGTCTGCCCCTACCGGGAGGTCGACGACCTTGCCTCTCTTTCTGCCCAGGAATCCTCTGATTTGTGGACTCTGGTGAACCGGATGACCGACATTCTCAAAAAAACACTCCGCCCTGATGGTTTTAATATCGGACTGAACCTCGGGAGCGCCGCCGGCGCGGGCGTCCCCAAGCATCTCCACATCCACGTTGTTCCCCGCTGGGCCCATGATGCCAATTTTATGACCACCACCGGCACTACCCGCATCCACCCCGGCGACCTTCCCACCGTCTACGCCAAACTCCGCTCTGCGTTGGAAATCTAAAAGCCTGCCATTTCGGTGGGGCGGTCTCGATGAGACCGCCTCGTTCACGATTTAAACTTCCCGCTAGGTAGGGGCCGACCTCCGGGCAGCCCGTTTTGAGCGCGGCCCGCCGGGACGTAGGGCCCTACCAAATAAAAAATCCCGAGGCTGAAGCCCAGAGGTTTTTCTTAAACTTAAACCTAAACTGCGCCGCGCCTGCGACGCATCGCCACCACCCCACCCAGCCCCACCACCAGCAACGAAAATGCCGATGGCTCGGGAACGGATGCCACCGAAGTGTTGATCGACTCGGCCGGCGTGTCTGCCATGGACAACCCCGACACTTTCAGTGCCCCCGCGTAATTTCCGGCCACCCGAATGTTATCGAAGGAAAAATTGTCTCTCGATCCGATAAGCTGAGCGTTGGCGGTCCCTGCAAGCAAGGTAGCGGCACTCACACTTAAGTCACTGGTAGCCCACAATTTGATATCCACTTTCCCGCTGGTGGCGCTCGTCAAAAGCCCGAAAGTGACGAGGTAAGGAGAGTTAGCCGAGGGAGTGAAATTGACCGTCTTAATATCCGCGGTTCCGTTTCCCCCGTGGGCGTCGAAACCGAAATTCTGCGCATTCCATGGAATTCCAAAGAACATGTTTTCCGTGTTCCCCTGCCAAAAACTGATCCCGGTGTAGTTCCCACCGGAAAAGTTGGAGGAGTTCATGATGTAGGAGAAATAAAGGTTTTGTCCGGCCGTGTTGAAAGTGGAAAGCAACATCCGACTGGCCGTGGAGGCCCCCACTTGCAGAGCCGCACCCGATCCACCGATACCTGTCACAATAGTGCTGTCCCCGCCCAACCAAGCCCCTGAAAACCCGCTGCCACCGTTTTGCCCGGCCAAGCCGGATCCGACGGTGTAGTTAAACGTCTCGGTAAAAATGCTCGTGGCTTGAGACGGTAAAACCGTCAAAACCAGTCCGCCGAGAAGAAGGAGAAAGTAAGATTTTTTCATTGATTTGATTCCCTATGTTTTTCGCCAAGCCAAAAGTTTGGCCACAACCCGATGAGGAGATCGAGACTTTGTCATTATGGACTTAGACCGATTTCAAGGCAGGGCGTTCAACGCATCGTTCAGGCTTGCGACTTCGCCGCATTGCCACCACCCCACCCAATCCCATTACCAGCAGCGAATGTGCCGAGGGCTCCGGAACCGTGACCATCACCGCATTCACATACGGGTTGGTATCCGTTGGAGATCCGGAAATGGCGGCACCAGTATTGAGCACAATATTGATGGAACTTGTGGCGGGCGTGACTTCAAACCGATAGACCAGCGGCCGGCGGTCAGGTGAATCTGTCCCATAGAGGGTGAGGTCGTCCGCGTACAACAGTCCTCCCACACTCACATCCATCGTCCGATAGGGATAATAACCGGCGCCACTTCCACTGAATTGATTGGCAAAAAGCAGGTCCACCACGTACTTCTGCCCAGCAATGGCTGAGATCGTGATGGAGGTGCCGTTCCCGTGAATTCCTGAATTGGTCAGATCGTTGGCGTCAGCCGAGGTGCCAGCCAGGCCGGCATAGCCAGTATAATCATATTTGATGTTGGAGGCCGTTGCCCCGGACCAACTGATCCCGTTGGCTCCGGACACATTGCTCATGCTTACGCCTTGCCACGTCACGCTGCGAGACCCCGCAAAATTAGCACCCCGGGTCGTTCCCAACACGGATTGATTTCCAAAGGAATTGAAAAAGAACCCTGTGTCATCAATCAACGTTCCCACAACAATATTTTCCGCACGCATCGACCCCGCGAAGGAAAAAACCACCGCCAAAAGTGCGGCTAAAAGTTTTCGCATTTCGTTTTCTTTAGGCCTGCCTGCGCCGCAGAACCGCCAATCCGCCTAAGCCCACCACAAGAAGCGAAAGAGCCGAGGGCTCGGGGACGGAGGAGGTCGCATGAAACGAAGCCCCGGCGGTGCTTTCAATCACGCCCCCGATGAATCTCACGGCCGTTTGTCCGGAGACAAATTGGTTCAGTTCAAACTGCAGCCAGCCGTAGTAATATTGGGTATCCGAACCTTGAAATCGAAAAGCCACGTAATTATCCGTGCCGTTCAGCGCATTGTTTTGGAGCACATTTCCATTTAAGAAAGTAGCTCCAGTATAGGAGAGGGAGGCCATGTTGACGGCAGAACCGATTCGGAAAAAAGAATTCTCCACTTCTCCGGCAAGCAATCCAAAAGGACGGGCTCCTAGTGTGGGGCGATCGTCCACTAAATCAAACACCGTGAAGGTCTTTCCATCGAGGGCACTGACCGAACCCGGCGCCGTGGAAAAAACCCGATTGTTGAAACTACTGTTATCTCCCGACCAAAGATTATTTACCGTTCCCCCTGTTTGATTGATACTGACCAAAGCAGCGAAAGCTGGGGCCTTGGCAAACAAAAGAAAAACAAGAATCGAACGGAACAACAATCTCATCCCATCAACTTACTTGCGCTTCCGATAAATTCTAGCGTATTTTTTTCCGACTGATGACTGCATATATTTATCTCTATCTTTATGCCATTCAATAATCTATAGAAGATCCCATGCCCAAGATCGCGTTACTTTTTTCTGGCCAGGGAGCCCAGCGGGTCGGGATGGGAACCGACCTCAAGGAAGCCTCCTCCGCCGCCCGGAAAATCATGGAACTCGGCTCCGACATCCTGCCTTTCGACTTCTCTGCTGTTATCCAATCCGGATCGGAGGAAACACTCACCCGCACCGCCTACTGCCAGCCCGCCCTGTATCTTCATGGTTTGGCTCTGTTGGAGGCGCTTCGAGAACGTTTGCCGGAATTCCAACCTGCGGCCACCGCCGGTCTCTCTCTGGGGGAATTCACCGCTCACGCCGCGGCGGGAACGTTTTCCCCCGAAGACGGACTTCGCCTGGTGGCCCGCCGGGGAATCCTCATGGAGGAAGCTTGCGCCAAAACCAAGGGTGCCATGCTTGCCCTTTTGGGGGCTGACGAGGCCCTTGCTACGAGGGTGGCCCACGAGTCGGGTTGGCAGGTCGCCAATCTTAACGGAGGCGGCCAGGTCGTTCTCTCCGGACCAGCCGAAAAGTTGGAAGCCGCCCAAACCGCCGCCAAGGCCGCTGGCGTGAAACGCGCCATCCCGCTCAAAGTGGCCGGCGCCTACCACTCTTCCCTCATGCAATCTGCCAAAGAGGGTTTGGCCGAGGCCATCCAGCGCACCAACCTTCAGATCCCGAAAATTCCCGTAAGCTCCAATTTCCTGGGCCGGCCCGCCTCTTCCGAGGCTGAGATCCGCTCTAGCCTGCTCAACCAAGTGACCGGAACCGTCCGCTGGGAAACCTGCCTCCGCCAACTGGCCGATTCCGGAATCCAGCGCTTCCTCGAACTCGGACCCGGCGGAGTCTTGGCCGGTCTGGCCAAAAAAATTCTCCCCGATCTTCCTTGCCACAGCGCCGGAACTCTGGCGGAACTGGAGAAAGTCATCCATGAACTCCCCCGCTGAATCCCGCACGGCCTTGGTCACCGGAGCCAGTCGCGGCTTGGGCCGCGCGATCGCCGAGCGCCTTGCCCGCGACGGTTGGAAAGTCGAACTGGTCGCCCGCCAAGCCGATAAGCTTCACGAAGTCCGCACAGCCATCGAAGCGGTCGGCGGCAAAGCCTGCGTCCACGCCGCGGATATTTCCGACCCCAAAGCTGCCGACCAAGTCATTGCCGCCGTGGAAAAGGAGTCCGGTCCCTTGGGAGCCTTGATCAACAACGCCGGTATCACCAAGGACGGGTTGCTCATGCGGATGGACGATGCGGATTGGTCCGCTGTCATCGACACCAACCTCACCGGGGCCTTCCGCTGGATCCGTGCCGCTTCCCGAGGAATGCTCAAAGCCCGGACCGGGCGAATCGTCAACATCGGCTCGGTCGTCGGTTTGGTGGGCAATGCGGGCCAGGCCAACTACGCCGCCGCCAAAGCCGGTCTCATTGGCCTCACCCAGTCGGTCGCCCGCGAATTCGCTTCCCGTGGAATCACTTGCAACTGCGTATGCCCCGGCTTTTTTGAAACTGATATGACCTCGGTTCTAAAGGAAGACATAAAGTCCAAAGCATTGACTGGCATACCTTTAAATCGTTTTGGAAAGCCCTCTGAGGTCGCTGGTTTGGTCTCGTTTCTCTGTGGTCCGGACGCCGGTTACGTGACCGGCCAGGCATGGGCCATCGATGGCGGCATGACCATGTAGGCACCCCCCCCCACCAACCCCCCCTAAATTTTCTTATTGCCTAACTGCCTCCGAGAATCCTAACTGCGCACCTCACAAACACAG
>RGGS01000013.1 GCA_010024525.1 Verrucomicrobiota bacterium
GATCTGGGGTGGGATTATGTTTTTAAGGCCAGCTATGATAAGGCCAATCGAACCTCCATTTCCTCCCCCCGCGGACCAGGTTTTCGCAGGGGACTTCAAGAGTTGGTCGCCATTCGCCGGGAACTCAAGGTTCCTGTCCTCACCGACGTGCATACCGCCGAAGAGGCCACGGCGGCTGGCAGGTTGATCGACATCCTGCAGATCCCTGCTTTCCTCTGCCGTCAGACCGACCTTCTTTTGGCCGCAGCCAAGACCCGACGCCCAATCAATGTGAAAAAAGGGCAGTTTCTCGCACCGGAAGGTGTCGATGCGATTATGGAGAAATTGAGGCGGGGAGGCTGTCGTCAGGCTTGGATCACCGAACGTGGCACGACCTTCGGCCAGGGCGATCTGGTCGTGGATATGCGCGGTTTCGTCACCATGAGGAACCACGGTCACCGGATCATTTTTGATGCCACCCATTCCGTCCAGCGGCCTTCCGGAGGAAAGGTGACCCATGGTGATTCACGCTTTATTCCAGCGTTGGCTCGGGCCGCGGTTGCGGCAGGAGTGGATGGCCTTTTTCTCGAGACTCATCCCAACCCGAAGCAAGCGCTTTCCGACAAGGAAAGTATGCTCCCCCTTTCCCAAGCCGAAACTCTGCTCAGTCAACTCAACCGAATTCTTTATGCCATCTCTTAGGCTACTCCTCGCCTTGCTTCCCTGTACTTTCCCCGTGGTCGGGATGGCGGAAAACGGACCGGATTTCCCCATCGGTTCGGTGATCCAGAACTTCGCACTCCCCCAAGCGGATGCGGCCGGCAAGAAAACTGCCCTGGTGCGCGGCAAACGAGCCACGGTGGTAAGCCCGAATCAATTGAAGATCGAAGAATTGGATGTCGATCTTTACAATACAGAAGGCAAAGCCGAGACCACCATCACTGCCACTCGCTGTGATTTCTGGAGGAAGGAAAACCGACTGACCACCGATACCGGAATCCTGGTCAAAAAACCCACACTGATGGTATCCGCTAATGGAATGGATTGGAATGTGGCCGATTCCTGCGGAACGCTTTACACCCGGGTTCGAGTTGTCCTTACTTCCGCAAATCCATGAAGCTTCATCCGCTGTTTTTATATCTATGCGCCACGGTCGCCCTTCAGGCCGCTCCGGATGCTCCCCCTTCTTCCGGAGGGGGTTCGGGCGGCCCCACCACGATCACCAGCGACTCGCTGGACCTGAATCTCGGCAAGAAAATGGGCAACAAACAGGGCCTTTTTCGCGGAAATGTCTCCGTGGATGAACCCCGCTTCACCATGACTGCCAAGGAAATGACGGTTTTTTTTGCGGACAACGATGCGGTTCAGTCCCTGGAGGCACGGGAGGATGTGGTCATCAAAAGAAAGGATGGTTCGTCCGAGACTTGGAGCGAAAAAGCCATTTATGATATGACCGAAAAGAAATTGATCCTGCTCAAAGTAGGGCGGCAACCCAAAGTCATATCCAAGGACAAGACCGTCTTCGCGGACAAAATCATCCTCTACCCGGAAGAGGACAAAATGCTTACGGAGGGCGCCAGCCGGGTGATGCTGCAAAAACCCTGAGCGAAGCAGCGGCCGCTACCCGACCCGCCCCCACAGGGGATCCGATTCTATCCTGTGGCGGGCTGGTGAAACGATATGGCGACCGAAATGTGGTCAACGGCGTGGATCTGGGGGTAAGGCCTGGCGAGGTCGTTGGGCTCTTAGGCCCGAATGGCGCCGGTAAAACCACCAGTTTTTACATGTTGGTCGGCTTGGTTCGCCCTACCGCAGGCACCATCCAATTTTCCGGTGAGGATGTCACCGGCATGCCGATGTATCGCCGGGCCCGGCGGGGCATCGGCTATCTGCCACAGGAAGAGTCCATCTTTCGCCGCCTCACTGTGGAGGAAAATCTCATGGCCATATTGGAGACCCTGCCCATTACCGATCAGGAGCGACAACAGCGTTGCCACGACCTCTTGGTAGAGCTGGGTTTGGATAACCTGACCAAAAGCCGGGCCATCCAGCTGTCGGGAGGAGAGAAGCGACGATTGGCCATCGCGCGGTGCCTCACCACCCGCCCCCGTGTTCTTCTACTGGACGAGCCCTTTAGCGGTGTTGATCCCCTGGCCGTGTATGACATCCAGCAGATCATTCTTTCCATGAGGCGTAAAGGCATCGCAGTGCTGATTACCGACCATAATGTCCGTGAGACTCTGTCGATTGTCGACCGCGCCTACCTAATTTGTGAGGGAAAAGTGGAGAGCGAGGGGAACGCTGACTTTCTTATCAACGATCCGGTGGCACGAGGCCTCTACCTTGGGCCCCGATTCTCAATGTGATCATTCGAAAAACCGGGCAAAGAAAGAATCTGATCCAACACCGCCTCCGGATGGCGTGCCTTTAGGATCGGTCGACCCACCACGATGCGACTTGCCCCCTCACGAATGGCCTCCTCGGCTGTTTTCGATCGAGCTTGGTCATCCCCCTTGACCCCTGCAGGACGCACTCCCGGTGTGATGATCTCGGCCCCCGCGCCCCACTCGAATCGCTCGGATTTGGCTTCATGGGGGCTGCAAACCACCCCGGCTAATCCGGATGCCTTGGCCAACCGTGAAAGCCCCCTCACCGATTCGCTGATTCCCTTGGTCCATCCCACTTCCAGAATGGCCTTTTCATCCAAGCTGGTTAGGACCGTGACCCCCAAAACCTTGGTATCCCGAAATGCCGCACCCACTGCCGCCTCCATCATCGCTTTTCCACCCGAGGCGTGGACGGTCAGAAAATGAGGTTTCCACCGGGCCGTCGCTGCGACGGCATGAGCCACGGTATTGGGAATGTCATGAAACTTCAGGTCCAAAAAAACGGGAACCTCCAGCCTTTGCAATCCCTGCAGAACCTCACTTCCGGCGCTCAGATAAAGCTGCAGACCGACTTTGAAGGTTCCCACCCTGGAACGGAGACGGTTGGCCCAGGAAATCGCCTCTGGGGCAGAGTCCACATCCAGCGCAAGGATGATCTGGTCAGGATTCACTTGGACCCATCTAATCGGTAAACTTCCTTGGTGACAATCCGCGCCTACGCCAAGATCAACCTCGACCTGCGTCTGGAGAAACGACGGCCAGACGGATTCCATCCCATCGACACCCTCATGATTCGGGTGGATGTATTCGATACCCTAAAGGTGGAGCCGACTCGGAATGGAAAAATCACCTTGGAGGTGATCGGGGATAACACATTATCCGCGGGTCCGGAGAATTTGGTTGTCCGTGCCGCCCAGGCCCTCCAAAGACATGCGCCTCAAGGATCTGGAGCACACCTCCAACTTGAAAAAATAATTCCCCAAGGGGCTGGCATGGGTGGCGGCAGTAGTGACGCCGCCGCTGCGCTCATCCTTCTTTCCAAAGCCTGGAATATTTCCATTCCAAGCAAGGCCCTGTCAGAAATCGGGGCCACTCTGGGGAGCGATGTGCCCTTTTTTTTACAGCCTCATGCCGCCCGTGGAACCGGACGGGGTGAGATCCTTGATCCTGTCCCCCTACAAAACCTTCCTTGGGCCCTCCTCATTCATCCAGGCTTTGGCTCACCCACCGCCGTTGCCTATGCGGACTACGCGAAGAATCCACAACCTGCCCCCCCCGGTGTTCCCATCCAACTGGAGCGAACCGATGGCTCCACGCTTCAGGTCATTCCACAGAACGACTTGGAACCACCTGTGGAGAAAAGACTTCTATGGATCCCTGCAGCCAGAAAATGGATGGAAACTCAGTCCGGAATTCTGACAGCCAGAATGAGCGGAAGTGGATCCACGGTGTTTGGCCTGTTTACCAACTCAGCCAAGGCGCAAGATGCCCACAAAAGAGCTCGCGACTATTTTGGACCAGAGACGTGGATTCGGGTGGCCCGCCTGATAAGCGGGAACCTTGAAAACTAACGCAGCAGATGAGCGATCCGAGACTTGATGCGCGCGGAGCGATTCCGATGAATCGCCTTCCCTTTGGCCGCCCGATCCAAACGGCGCTGCAGCTCAGGGAAGAGCTTGGAGGCCTCGGCTTTTTTTCCGGACGTGATCAAGGCCAGCAGCTGCTTTTGGGCTCGTCGGGCCGTATCCAAAAGACGACGATTCACTTCCCGACGACGCAAGGCGGCGCGGGCTTGTTTGGCAGCAGAAGCAGTGTTGGCCATAAGCAAGAACAATGCCTTAAGGGGGGGGCGGTCGTCAATCCATGAACCTACTCCGCCTTTTGCTGGCTGTCTCCCTTTGGCCGGGAATCTACGCCACCCTTCTCGCCTATGCGAAAATTCTGCAAGGGGCTTTCTCCTCCCCATCCTTTCCCTGGATCGGGATGGGGGTTTTTGGAGTCGGCTTTGGAATCGCCTTGGGTGCTTTTTTCTTTTTACCCCGGCCGCGTGGTTTTTATGTCCTGGGGCATGAACTAACCCATGCCCTAGCTGTCTGGATGAGTGGAGGAAAGGTGCACTCCCTGCACGTCGCAGACAAGGGAGGAAAAGTTGTTGCGGATCGTGTCTCACCCTGGATCAGTCTTGCTCCTTACATCCTGCCTTTTTACCCACTCATCATCGGAATTCTCTGGCTGGCCAGCAACCACATCTGGCCCGAATTAACCTCGTTCGGCCTCGCTTTCCTGGGCCTCTGGGGAGCTGTTTGGGGGTATCACTACGCCTTCACCTTGTCCTTGATCCCCACCCGCCAACCGGACTTTCTTGTTTATGGCAGAATTTTTTCCATCACCCTGATTCTTTTGGGAAACCTGATGTTGGTGGGAATTCTCGCTTGGGCGGCCCTTCGTCCCGTGCCGGCCTCACGGGCTATCGCCATGGTGGGTTCCGAATGGGTGTGGAATTTTACGGAACTCGTTCATTTCCTCTCTGGGCTCCTCTTGCGCTACCTGCCACACCCCGCCTAAAACCTGTAACCCGTGCTCGTCTCAGACCTCATCAACGAAACCAATCTGATTCCTGATCTCCAAGCCTCAGATCGGCCTAGTGCTTATCGAGTCATGGTGCAAAACCTTGCTACTCATGGCTTTGTGAAAACGGATATGGTCGATACCATCCTTACCTCCTTACAGGCAAGGGAAGATAAAATGACCACCGCCATGGGTGGCGGGTTCGCCCTGCCTCACGCCACCATCCCAAAACTGCCGAAACTTACGACTCTGCTTGCCAGGAGTCCGAAAGGCATACCCTGCGATGCGGTGGACGGTAAAATAGTCACTATCTTTTTTCTTATTCTCGTCCCTCCCGATCAAAATCAGACGCACCTCCAAACCCTCGCCACGGTTGCCAAATTCTTCAACCGACGAGGGGTAAAATCGAAAATTCTCCAGGCCACAGGGACTCCCGAAATCCTAGCCCTACTTCGTTCTCCCTGATGTCCCTGCGTAGCCAACTGGAATACCGGGTCAGCGCTTGGGCCGCATCCCATTACCCACAAGTCGGCATAGGGCCCTGGGTTCGGTCTTGTGCGGATCCGCGGCATGGTCATTTCCAAACCCACCTCCCCATGGTGGCCGCCAAACAAACCGGCGGAAATGCCCGTGAAATAGCCAGCCGTTTGGCCCAAGAGTGCCCTCCCCCGGAACACTGGGAGCCTCCCGAGGTGGCGGGCGGAGGGTTCGTTAATTACCGGGCCAAACCGGAGGCGGTTTCCTCCGCCCTGCGAGACCTACGTCAGGACGCCTCATTGGGCGTGCCCAAGGAGAATCATCCCGAGACCATCGTGGTGGATTTCAGTTCACCCAACATCGCCAAATCCATGCATGTGGGTCACATTCGCTCCACCTTGCTGGGCGACACGCTGGCACGCATGCTCAGCCGGTTGGGGCATCGGGTGATCCGCATCAACCACCTGGGAGATTGGGGGACCCAGTTTGGCAAACTTCTGTTGGCCTATCGGGCTGCGGGTCGGCCACCTATTGACCCAAAACGCGCGATTGACCAGTTGGAGGAATTCTACAAGCAAGGCCACCTAGAGGCGGAATCCGACCCTTCAAAAATGGAACAGGCTAGGGCGGAGCTTGCCGCCCTCCAGGCCGGTGACCCGGAAAGAAGAAAGGATTGGGAACTCTTCTGTCAGAGATCCGCCGATCACTTCCGGGAAATCTATCGTCAGTTGGGTGTCTCCTTCGACCTTGAAAAAGGTGAAAGCGCCTACCACGAGGAACTTCCGGGTATCGTGGAAGAACTCCTGAAGTCCAAAGTAGCCGAAGTCAGCCAGGGCGCCGTGGTGATCTCCAACCCGACCATCTCCGAAGAACCGTTTCTCATTCGCAAATCCGACGGGGCGTTTCTTTATGGAACTACCGATTTGGCCGCCCTTCGTTCCCGCATCCGCGACCTTCATGCCAACCGCATCATTTATGTCACCGATGGAAGGCAACAACTGCACTTTCGCTGGCTTTTCGACACAGCCCGAAGATGGAACCAAAAGGTTGCCCTGGAGCATGTCTGGTTCGGCACAATCCTCGGACCCGATCGAAAGCCTCTTAAAAGTCGCGATGGAACACCCATCAAACTTTCCGAACTCCTCCGTGAAGCCAAAGATCGGGCCTCCAAAATCCTCGAGCAGAAAAGACCCGACCTACCCAAAGATCAGCTAAACCAGAAGGCGGAACTTCTCGGCATAGCCAGCCTGAAGTATGCCGACCAGCTACCCGGCAGGAACTTGGACTATGTCTCCTGACAGGAGATATCCTCAAAGACGGCCTCAACCTTTTGGGGATATCCACTCTAGAAGAGATGTAATTCCAAAGGGGGGATTACGAATCCAGCCTGGGAGCATCCCCCCACAAGTCCTCCAAGCGATAAAACTCCCTTCGGGCTGAGTTCATGACATGGACCAATACATCTCCGTAATCGAGGATGATCCACTGGCTGGCGGAATTTCCTGAAATCCGAAAAGGTCTCCGCTCCAGAGCCTCCTTCACGCCTTTCTCAATTTCACCCGCAATGGCCTTGAGGTGAGGCTCACTATCACCCGAAACAACCAAAAAGAAGTCGGCTGGACCACCAACCTCGCGCAGATCGAGAATGACAGGATGATGAGCCTTCTTATTTTCCGCCAACTCCCGGCACTTCTTTGACAAATCGATTGCCTCACTCATGAGCGGTAACTCCTGCTCCGGCGGATGATTGGCTCAACCTCTGAAAGAACCATTCCCTTCACGGCACGACCCTGCTTGAGGCGCTGGCGGATCTCACTGGCCGAAAGATCGAAACGTGCGGGCACACAAGCCATCCTCAAGCCGGCCATCGGCTTGGGAGGATGTGGCCGGGGAAATACCAGAAAACGCACCAACTTGCCGAGATCCCGATACTTCCTCCAATGGCGGATTTGAGCCCACTGATCCGACCCTAGGATCCAATCCAAACCAAAACCAGGGTACAAATCTTTCCAATGGAGGACAGTGTCAATGGAATACGATGCCCCCTGCTGCCGAATTTCCCAGTCGGAAACTTCCGCCCAAGGGCAACCCCGGAGGCCACGCCTTAAGCATTGAAGCCGCATCGAATCCGACCCCTTGGGTGGATGCTGCTTCAAGGGAGACTGGGCACACGGAAGGAAGACGACCCGATGGGGCTTGAACTCATCCCAGACTTTTTGTGCCACGAGAAAATGACCAATATGGAACGGATCAAAACTCCCGCCAAACAAGGCGATCCGCCGACTCAAAAGATACTCCGGTCCACCTGAATCTTGTCGTTGGGGGTTAGCTTGATGTCCCGCCCCTGATCCGCCTGGATTTCCTTGGCATTGAATTCCCGCGTGATGCCTCCCTGGGTTAATTTGACTTTGCGCCGATTGGCGAAGTCCGTGAATCCCCCGCAGGCGGCCACGGCACCCATGGCCGTAAGGTCCTTGGTGTAGGGTACCCGTTGCGGCATGCGCACCTCGCCCGTCACATCGACGAACCGTTGTTCCTTGAGATCAACCGTAACGTTGGGATTGGTAAAGATCTCCTGCTTGATGTACGTGGCCTCGATCTGTTTCTTAAGTTGAACCGTGGTCGCATTGGCCGCGGATAGGCTTCCGATGTAAGGCATGGAGATTTTTCCACTCTCATCGATTTTCACCTCAAAGATGCCCTGATCCGCCGTGGGCACTCCGGTGAGTCGAATGATGATGGTGTCGCCAATCCGAAGGAGATCGCTGACATCCAGACCGGTGGTTCCGTTTTCAGGAGTCTGAACCGGGGTTCCGGGAACGGAACCGGACATCGGATCGGGCAAACGCGGAGGAACGGGCGCCGCAACTACATTGGTCTCAAAGGCAGATGTGCTGCCACCACTTAGGGTCAAGGACTGGGCAAAAGTGTCCAACGCCAAACCGACTCCGAGACAAAGAATGAAATACGGAATCTTCAAATTTTCTAGAACCGGTCTTCCTCTTGAGGGGGACGGATATAGGTAACCTTGGGCGGTTCCTCGAAAGAGGAAATCGGTTCACTCCCCACCGTATCGGAGGTGGAGTCGACTGGGGAGGAGTCCGTCTGCGCCACGACCGCAGAGGATGGGGTTTCAACCCTCTTTTTTCCCCTGGGCATACGTCGCTTGTACCCATACTGGGTGGAATACCCCGCATAGTAATAGTAGTTGTCATCCGTTTTGATGTTCACGTTATTGAGAATCACCCCGAACAGTTTGCCGCCGACTTCATCAATCACGCGCTTTGCCCGCATCGACACATTTCGGGGATATCGGCGGTGTTGAATCAGCAACAGGGTCACATCCACTTCCTGGCAAACCACCGATGCGTCGCTGATCCCCAAAACAGGAGGTGAATCCACAACGATCACATCATAGTTGGTGCGGCAGATTTCCAGAAGTGACCCGAAACGCGCGCGACTGAATCCCCCCAACTCGTCGGGACCGAGACTCCCGGCAGTAAGAATCTCCATGTTTGGCACCGAGGTGGTTTGAATCAATTCATCCAGGGAAGCCTGCCCGGCGAGCCACTCTCCCAAACCAAGGGTGTTTTCCAAGCCGACGGCGTTGTGCATGGTGGGCCTGCGAATATCGGCATCGATCACCAGAACTTTCATTCCGCTTTGGGCGCAAACCCAGGCCAGATTGAACGAGGTGGTGGACTTCCCCTCGCCCGGGCCGCCGCTCAACACGGTAATGGAACGGGCAATATCCCTGGAGCCGGTCAGGTTTAGTTTGGCGCTGAGGATTCTATATCCCTCGGCGAATCGGGAACTCGGGTCATCCATCGAAAGAAACTTCGCCCCCTTGGGGATGACAGCCAAGACACTCACCCCAAGGTACTTTTCGACTTCATCCATCGTCTTGATGCTGGTGTCCAAATATTCGATGAAAAAAGCCAGGCTCAACCCGAGAACCAAACCCACCACCATGCTAAGAGCAAGGTTGAGCTTGAGATTGGGCTTGATGGGACGGACGGATGCTTCCGCTTTGTTCACGATCTGAACTGGGCGTGTTTCGATTTTGGACTCAACGGACTGCTGTCGATACCTGGAGGTCAGGACGTCCAGCAGTTGGCTTTGTGTCTCCATATCCCTCCTCGCCTCATTATAAGGGGCCAGCCGGTCTGTGCGGTCCGTCCGCAATTTCTCCCGCAAATCGGAAACCTCTTTTTCCAAAGATTCCACCTTGGCTTGGGCGACACTCAGATCAATGGACAAGGCGCGACGAACTCCGGATATCAGCTTGTTCAGCTGATCTCTTCGCTCGGTGACCACGCGGATGGCCGCCTCCATCTCCGGATGCTTTTTTCCATAACCCTGCTTTTGCATTTGGGCCACATTTTGCAGGGCTTGGAGATACTGCTGCTTGGTGGACGCGGTCGTGCTGTCCTCCAGATTGAGCGCCGGCAGGGTGGATTCAAGCTGCTCAATGCTGAGGTCGGCCACCTTTTCCAAGCGCACCTTCCGGGAGATCATGTCTGCCCGCAATTCACTGAGCTGGGTCTCCTTCCTTTGAATCTCCATGTCCGCCAACGTGGTCGATTGGACTTGGGCGGAGGCACCCGGCAATTCATCGATCTTAAGCTCTTTTCGTAGCTTCTCGATTTTGGCAGCGGATTCCGACACAAGTTTTTTCTGTTTTTCCACTTCGCCTTCCAGCGCCTTCAGTCCGGCGTCACTTCTCCCGCTGATCTCATTCCGCCGGGTCTCCTCATAGGCATCGGCGATGGTGTTGGCAAAAAGGGCCGCCTCCTCGGGCTTCTGACTGGTGCAGACAATCTCGATCAGCTTGGTGTTGCGAAAGGGGCGGACCTCCAGATTGCTTTTGCGGAAGATCTGAAAGGCCTGATCATCACTCAGCGAGCCCTCCGGGAGTTCCATCTGCTTGGCCAATCGCCCTGCAATATCCAACTTCTGAATGACAGGATAGAGAACCTTTTTACTCTGAATCATCTCAAATTCGGTCTGAAAGAAAATGGGATCGAAACCATCCATCGTGGCTTGAAAGACCTGAAGGTCGCGATTCTCTTTCTCCACCCTCAGAACGGCTGAGGATTCATAGATTTTTGGCTGCAACTTGGTCACGACATATCCGGTGACCATAACCAAAACAAGAATCGTGACCGAGGTCGGCCAACGATTCTTGATGACCCTCCAAAGATCGTTTACATGAAAGGAGGATTCATTGGAACTTGCTGTTCCATAACCATATCCATAGCCGTAGGCCGGTTGGGGCTGGTTAGGTTGACCATCAATCACAAGGAAAGTTTAGCTTGGGCCAGCGCTTTCCGCAATCAGTAGGTTCCCCTTAGGCCAATGTAGACCTGGTTTCTCGTATAACTTCCTGAATTCCCGTTGTTTTCATCAAAATACGATCCGTAGCTTGTGTAGGCCCAGCCAAGCTCAGCCGAGAGGTATGGCGTGAATGCGTAGGCAAACTTACAATTATAAGTTACGGTGGTTTGTTGCCCACTCCCTTGATAAACGGCTCCATTGAAAAGATTCTGAGTCTGTTCTTGCGTCAGGTTGGGGGAGAAAGTGGCCAGATTGATGTAAAAACTTTGTATGACCGAGAGCTTATCGGTGAAGCAATGATCCCAGTTCAGGTTCAGGGTGTAACCTTGCGAATCCGAGATTGTGGCAAAGTTTGACTGCTGAACTTGCATGGAAAATCCCGCGGAGGCAAAACTGCGCTGGTCGTAGTTCCAGGTGCCGGAGAGAGATGCAAATGGGTAAGCCTGAATCTCAAGCTCCCCGCTGCCTACTCCCCCCGCCGAGATGACGTTGGAATTATCCGCCAACCCGTAGTTATCGTTCAATTGGATGCCTGCTCGGCCGCTAAAGAAAATAGTCGGAGTAAAGGTCTGATCTGCTCCCAAAGAGAAGGCGACCTGCTGGTTATCCCGAAAGCCCTGGTCGTTTTGATAATCGTAGATTTGATAATCCACGGAAAAAGTGCCCACGGTTTCAGGGGTAAAATCCAGGCGAAATTGCTGAAAAATCCCGTTGTTCATGTAATTCGAATTGCCGGCACTCCCCGATTGGATCGATGTGGTTCCATTCCCGCTCGACTGGTAGCTCGATGGTCCATCCGAGTTTAAGATGGAGTTGTTCCACCTTGTGAGCATGGAGAGACGGTCTGTGACCCGGTAATCACCCTGGATGGTGCCCAGATTATTGATGAATCCCTGAGTTTGTGTGACCGGAGCAAGACCCACCTGAACCAACTGAGCCAAGGGTTGTTCGCTATACAAGAAGTTGTCGGACACCGTTAATTGGACGCGCGGATCGAAAGCATAGGTATAACGTCCGATAAAATTATGGCTGTACTGAATGTCGTAGGATTGATTGATGCTGGCAAAGTACGTGCCGGTAAAATCGTAGCGGAGCGCCAAGTCTGCCTGAAGCCCGATATAATTGTAACCTAACGACGGTTGAATGGAGGTGTACGTCGAGGACATGGGTTCCTGTCCTGAGTTTCCGTTCGATGTGTTGGGGGTATATGGCATGGTCAACGGGTTACTATCGTATCCTTCCCTTAGCGCCACCGTTGCCGAAAATGGCTTATTGCCGGTCTGACCAGCTGAGCCCTCAATTTGGGAAAGTGCAGTTTGGGAAAAAACTACCCCAAAAAACAACAGAGTGACTTCCCAACGGAAACCCCGAGCCCCACTTGATTGCAGCCCTGCCATCTACCAAATCTTGTGCCTTTTTCTTGATATTCAACCAAAAGACACCACCTATAGTAATTCATGTTTGGAACTTGCAAATAACTCATGAACTAAAATATGAATTAGGAGGCATTGCTTTCACAATCAGCTAGTTCCACCTTTTTTGTACAGAAAGTAGCAAATAGTCGTTATTGGGTGGCAGTGAGGTGGCAAAGGCTTGCGGGAGGTCTGGTGGTTTTTGACGCCGAATCAAATCAGCCCAAGCACTCCATTCTGAGTTATCATTCAACATCTCACTGTACATTTTCACATCGGAACTCACGGGGGTAAACAGGATGCTAAAGACAGGATTGATCCGATCGTGGATTTTCAGGAAATCCTCACGGGTAGCCGGAATCCAAAGGCTGGGCACGTTGGCATACCAAGCTTCCGCCCAAGGCAAGTCGGCGGCCTGCAACTCATTGGTCTCAAACCAGGAGCGCATAAAAATAAAAATAGGAGGATACGTGGGAGGATAAGAAAATGGCGGAGGCTCCGGAAGCGACAGACGAACAAGAGTCGGCCAACAAACGAATAAGGCAACCACGCAGGCAAGAAGCTGGCCTAGCAATTCAACCTGGAACTTCCATCGGTCGATCACGATCCAAAGAAACGCGGCCCCATACACGCAGACCATGGGAAGCAAAGCAATGAGGGCTTTCGTTCCGGCACCGTCCCCTCCCCGGACCACGAAAGCTAAGGCCAAACAAAGCAAAATGGCCACCAAACCCCAAACCGTCCTGCCGGCAGCAGCCGACCTTTGCCGAA
>RGGS01000121.1 GCA_010024525.1 Verrucomicrobiota bacterium
GAGGGGGTGTGTCCTTTTCCGCAAGGTGATCCCTTGGTACGCGCGAAGATTTGGACCGGCCAGCGAATTTAAAAAACAAGCGGTTCAAATCAAGAGCCGTGCCGATTACGACAAGGCATTGAATGAATATCGGATGTGGAGGAAGCAGTTTTTGGACAAGACCGGCAAACTACAGGAGAAATTTAGGCCGGCACAACTGACGGCCGTATTTGCTGATGATGGGAGCGGGTATTTAGATCGAGACTCTATTCCCGTGCCGAAAGGTTCTGTAGAAAACTGGTAAATATATACCCATGAGGCATATAAATAACATTTATTTAGAAAGATATACCTCTTGAAAATTTCATTTTTCATGGCAAGGTAACATCAATGAGACGATTGTCTGCAGTTGTTGTTTCCTTGATGATTCTCGTGGTAGCTACAGGAATTTCAAGAGCTTCAGTATTGCTTAACAATATACCCTGGAGCTCATACGGGGCTGACTATAACCCATGGACAAATCCCGTAATGGGTCAGCAATTTACAACTGACAATAACGTCTATCGACTTGATTCGGTTGTTTTAACTCTAACTGATAACTTCGCAACCAGTGCGGGTGGATTAGTAGTCTCAATTTTTTCATCAACCGGGGCAGGACCTGCATCTGACTACGGTTCCAAAATGGGGGATTTAGTCGCGCAAGGAGGGTTCTTTAACGCACTCTCAGGCAGTCCGTTCGATAACCCGACCAACGTGACCTTTAACGCTTCAGGCATCAATCTTGCGGCGAACAGCGCTTATTGGATCAAGGTGACGAATCCAAATTCGTACGCTTGGCTTAATGTTTACGGAGGACCGTTCACAAACTTTGGCGCGGTCGATACTGGTCAGGGTGGAAAAGTTATGGGCAATCCGTTTACGGCAACGGTGAATGTCACCTCCGTACCTGAACCGTCTGCCGGAGTTCTGCTGTCTGTGGGTTTGGGTTCGATCGCTCTGCTACGCCGCCGTCGGAACTAACCTTTTCTTACCATCCCCGGTTGGCGAGGGCGTTGACCAGATTCTGAGCGGCACTTTGAGCTGCCAATGGTAAGGCTTGGCGTTGGGACTCCGTCTGATCCCCCTGAACGAAAAAGGTGGTGGTACCTGTCACCGTGGTTTTGGGGAAAACCTCTTTTTTCTCCTTCACATCGTACAGCCGATATTCGAGGGACAGGATCAGTTGGAACTGTAGGGTGGTTAAAAATTGTTCGGTGGACTGCCGAATGGCCGTTCTTTCAATCCTTTTCACGGTGACTTCCAGGATGGCGTCGCATTCGTCCTTGCGGGCATGTCGGTATGTTCCGTCCCGATCAAGCTCCTGCAGAATCGCGTTGGTGACCGTCCCAGGCACAGCAGTCTCATCCGTCTCGTTTTGTGCCGTGGGAACATAGAGTACCCGGATATTGGCCAGCCCGGCCCCCTTGGGAGTATTGCCCATTTTATAATTGGCACACCCCATCACCAGGAAGGAGAGACAGAATAGGGCTACGTTTTTCATGGAGGAGGTAGGTTACGCGGGGCAGGTGTTTGATTCGATCTAAAACTGATCTTCTTCTGATCCGCCGGGGTGGCGGCGGACTTGGTTTCAGAAATCAGATCCTCCAACACGCGCTTACGCTGCCTGGCTTCCTGACCCTGGGTTGAGTCCGGAGACTGGGTGATGACCTCGTTATAGTAAACCAGAGCGGCGGCGTAGTTGCCTGATTTTTCATAAAACTTGGCCACGGACAACGAGCCCCCGCTAAGGCGCTGCTGAAGCATGGCCACATTTTCCGCCGCCTGCTCGGTCTTGTCGCTGCGCTTGAAGCGAACGAGATAATCCTGAAAAGCCTCGATTCCCTTTTGGGCGGCGGTTTGGTCATATTCCGGTTGGCGTGCGGCCTTCATCCAGACAAACCCAATCTGATATTGGGCATCGTCGATGAGGTCATTCTTGGGGTACTTGTCCATGACCTCCTCATAGAACTTGACGGCATCCGGCCATTTCTTCTGTTTTTCCCTGGCCAAACCGCAGGAGAAAGTGGCCAATGGGGCATAGGGACCAAAGGGCGCCGCCCGAATGATCGTTTGGTAGATTTCCACCACCTTATTCATGTCGGCAGGCATGGGGATCTTCCACATCATCTGGTGTTGGCCGGCCAAGTATACGTTGCCGATGGCGAACATGCGTTCGATCGCAAGATCCCAGTACTGGTTGGCGGTGGATTCCTCCACCAGTTTTTTATAGGCCTTGTAGGCATCCCAATACTTGGTGAGGTGTTCCAGCATTTCGCCCGACTTGTACTGGGCCTCGGCCTTGTGGAAGTCGTCGGGGTTCTGCTTGGCAAAGTCCTGATAAATCTTGAGGGCCTGGTCGAAATATTTGATCGAATTGGCGTTGGCTTCGCCCCCGCGTTTATCCGTTTCCTCCCGGAGGCGTCGAGCCTCCTCCCGACGCTCTTTCCCAAGTTCACGGGCGGACTCGGCTGCTTCCTTGTCCCCTAATTCGGCGGCTCGGTCCGCGGCGGCAAACTGTTCGTCCGCCTCCCGTTCAATGGCCTCAACTTGCTCGTACGCTTTGCCAATGGATTCCGCGTTGCGGGCGCTTTGCAGAACATCGTTGGCGGTTCCCTTGTTGCCCAAGATATCCGATTCAAAGGTAAACCCTTCGCCGGGGGTATAGTTGGTGAAATTCAGGGGAATGGTGGTGTTGCCCTCCGCCAACCAGTTTCCCTTCGTGTCGACGTACCCCCACGAGGGGCCTTGGGCGTCCCCATTCAGCAGGCGTGATCCGATCTGGACGCGGGCTTTTCCCCCGCGAAATCCATTTTGCACCGCCTCAATTTTTGCGGTGGTATCTTGCCGACCATCGGTCCCCACCCGGGAGGGAGCCCCTTTGGCTGGAAGAGCAGCAGAGACTTTGGCTTCCTCGATGATGACCTTGCCTTGCGGATCCACAAACATCCAGTGCCCCCCGCTGAAATTGTTGTCCTCCCGTTTCCCCCCAAGGTTCACGGCTGCCAGCCCCTCGGAAAACGGAAAGACCTCGTCATATTTTGGAGGAACGGTGAAGGCTCCGCTACGGTCAATGAATCCCCATTTTCCGTCGGCCATGGCCCCACAACGGTCTTCCTGGAAAAAGTAGACCTGGGGAAACTTCGGCGGGATGGCCATTTCGCCGCTTTTATTGACGAAACCCCACTTATCCTCCCACTGGACCGCCGCCAGTCCTTGCCGAAAAACGGCGGCATTCTCGTACTTCGGCTCGATCAGAAATTTGCCCGCCCGGTTGATAAAGCCCCATTTTCCATTTTCTTTGACGGCGGCCGTCTGATCGCTGAAGAGATAAGCATCCTCAAACCTTGGCTCGATAACGAACTTACCCTCTCCGTTGATGTATCCCCATTTCCCATCCTTTTTGACCGCGGCCAAAAAATCAGAGAAGGGCTGGGCGTTCTCGTATTGTGGCTCGAGAACAAACTTGCCCAGATTATTCACGTAGCCGTACCGGCCCCACCATGCCCGTTTGGGTTGGAGGTCGAGGCCGGTGTCAGACTGGGAATACCCCGTGAGACCGACCCCAAGAATCGCCAGGAGCAAAAAGGTTGCGGTCCAAGAGGCGGACGTTTGCTTAAATATCACGGAATCAATATTTTAGTCCCAACAAGGCATGCGTCAAGATGGTCAAATTTAAGTGGGAATGCCCCTTTTTTAATCTACTGTCGAGCTTATGGAGAGATGGTTAAGGCTGCTTCTGGTTTTTTCTTTTTGCCTTGGCCTATCCTTAGGTGGATGGGCAGAGCAGGAAAAGTTGTCCCCTGCGGCAACGGAGTTCACGGTGATGGCGTACAACGTGGAAAACCTTTTTGATCTGGATCGGGTGGCTTCCTATGACGATTACATTGAAAATCCGGCCGACCCTAACAGTTATGGGCCTGAAAAACTTAAGCGAAAATTAAAGACGATCACCACAGTCCTTAAGAAGGTCAATGGGGGCAAGGGACCCGAAGTGGCAATTCTTAACGAATTGGAGGTGGATCACACTCCGCAATCTGCCGTGACCGATCCCAAAGCGTTTTTAAAGAAGTATGAGGGGACCACCTATGAAAAGATGCTTTCCTCAGACCTGAACGACGAACTGCGCGGTCTGCCCATCGAGGTGTGGCTTTTGAAGGCTCTGGAGGATGAGGGGATGAAGGGTTATGATATTGTGATTGGCGATCTTCCCCAAAACGCAAAGCAACATGAGGACGCCATTAAGGTCGGGATTCTTACCCGGTTCCCGATCCTCTCCCGCCAGACGTGGGATACGCCCTCTGCCCGGGGAATCCTTGAGGTAAAACTGCAAGCGGGGGATTCCGTGTTCACCGTGCTGGGGAATCACTGGAAAAGCGGTGCCGGTAACCCGGCGATGGAAAACACGCGATTGGCCAACGCGCAAACCCTCCGTGATCGTTTGGACAAAATTCTCCAGGAGGATCCGCAGGCAGATGTGATCCTAGGGGGGGATTTCAATACCCAGTACAATCAGGGGCAACGGTACCCTTTCATGACCAAAACGGCGCTGCAGGATGTTTTGGGTTCCCAGGGTGATGCCAAGGTGCTCGGCGGGCAGGGAAAGCCCGATCTTTATAATCTCTGGTTCGATGTGCCACCCGAGGAAAGGTATTCTGACGAGTTTGGGGGAGAGTGGGGCACTCTGATCCAGATTTTGGTGACCCGGGGGTTGGGAGACGGGAA
>RGGS01000122.1 GCA_010024525.1 Verrucomicrobiota bacterium
TCTTTTTGACCAATGCCCGGATTGGAATCAAACCTGTGGGCTGGTGGCGGGGGAAGAAAATGGAAGGTACGGAAACGGCGGAGACGTTGGCAAACGCGTTTGGGTCCGAGGAGGTCGGGATTGAGGCGGAGCGGGGGCTGGCGTAGCCTGCTGACTCCATGCGTTGGACCCAAGCTCTTCTCACCACCCTGCGGGACGCTCCGGCGGAAGCGGAGATTGCGAGTCATCAGCTCCTTTTGCGGGCCGGCTTGGCGCGTAAACTAACCAGCGGGCTTTATACTTTCCTCCCCTTAGGCCTGCGGGCCCTGCGGAAGGTGGAAAGGATCGTGCGCGAGGAAATGGATCGGGCGGGGGCGTTGGAAATTTTGATGCCCGCCTTGCAACCGCCGGATCTTTGGGAAAAGAGCGGCCGGATTCAGGCGGCGGCGGATGTCCTGTTTCAGGTCAAGGATCATCAGGAGCGACGTTGGATTCTGGGGCCCACCCATGAGGAAGTGGTGACCTCGCTGATGGCGGGTGAAGTGCAGAGCTATCGACAATTACCGCGGACCCTTTATCAAATCCAGACCAAGTACCGGGATGAAATCCGGCCCCGTTTCGGGTTGATGCGGGCCAAGGAATTTTTAATGAAGGATGCCTACAGCTTTGATGCGGACGAGGCGGGGGCGAAGCAGAGCTATGAGGCGATGGTGGGGGCATACCGGAAAATCTTTTCCCGCGTGGGGCTTCAGGCCCTGCAGACGGAGGCGGACACCGGGGTGATGGGGGGGTCCAGCTCCCATGAGTTCAGCGTGCCGGCGGAAATCGGAGAGGGAGAGATTGTGACTGAGGAGGGTGGAAGCTACGCGGCGGCGATCGAGAAGGCGGAGGGCTGCCCAACGGAGAGGAAAGGAGTGGCCGGCAAGATGGAGAAATTCCCAACTCCCGGAATCCGAACCATCCTTGATTTGGAAAAGAAACACGGAATTGCGGCTCAAGACCAAGTGAAGACGATTGTCTTCACCAATGGGAAAGAAACGGGGTTGGTCTTGGTTCGGGGGGATGACGAGGCCCAAGAGGCCAAGGTGGCAAGGGCATTGGGCGCGGGATTCCGTGCGGCCGCGGATGCCGAGATCAAGGAAGCCATGGGGGCATCGCCGGGAAGCTTGGGTGCGGTCGCTGCCACCTTGGCAGGAAAAAAAATTACGGTGGTCGCAGACTTGGTGCTGAAGGGTCAGGTGGGGATGGTCACAGGGGCGAACGAGAACGGGTTTCATTTCAAGGGGATCGAGGTGGAGAGGGATTTGAAAATCGACAAGTGGGCAGACATGCGGACGGTGCGGGAGGGGGACGTGTCGGCGGAAGGCAAAAAGCTGAAAGTGAGCCGGGGAATCGAGGTGGGGCACGCCTTTTTGCTGGGGACAAAATACAGCGTGGCGTTGGGGGCGAAGTTTTTGGATCCGCACGGAAAAGAGCAACCGGCGGTGATGGGTTGTTATGGGATCGGGGTGACGCGGACGTTACAGGCGGTGATTGAGGTGCATCACGACAAGGACGGGATCCAATGGCCGGCGGCGGTGGCGCCTTACACCGTGATGTTGGTGACCTTAGACCTTGCAGATCCGGCAGTGAAGGCGGCGACGGATCAGGTCATGGCCTCTTTGGAAAAGGCGGGGGTGGACTATTTCTGGGATGACCGGGATGAGCGGCCGGGCGTGAAGTTCAAGGATGCGGATTTGCTGGGCTTTCCTTGGAGAGTGACCATCGGGGCGAAGTCGGTGGCCAAAGGCGGGGTGGAGGTGAAGTCACGCAAGACCGGGGCGATGGAGATGGTGTCCCCCGCAGAGGTGGGCAACTGGGTGCGGAATCAACTAGCCGCTTAACCAGCCGCCTCCCCTTCCTGGGCATGGGGGATCGCGGGCTATTCCGAGCGTTTACGCTTGGTGTGATCGAGAATCTTTTTGCGGAAGCGAAGATTTTTAGGGGTGACCTCGAGGTATTCGTCCTCCGCCAGATATTCCAAGGCCCGTTCCAGACTGTGCTTGAGCGGAGGGCTGAGCTGGATGCCTTTGCCATCTCCCTGGGAGCGCATGTTGGTCAGATGTTTGGATTTGCAGGGATTGACCACCATGTCAGCGGGACGTGAGTTCTCGCCTACCACCATGCCGGCGTAAATTTCTTCCTGGGGTCCAACGAAAAGGGTCCCACGTTCCTGCAACCCATCCAAGGCGTAGGCGGTGGAGGTTCCAGGCTCCAAAGCCACGAGGACACCGTTGATTCGGGCCGGGATTTCCCCGCGGAAAGGGCCGTATTCACGGAACAGGTGGGAGATGATGCCCATTCCTTTGGTCAGGTTTTGAAGATCGGTCTCAAACCCGATCAGACCTCGGGTGGGAATGGCGGCACGGAGGGAGGTATTGTCCCCGTTGGGTTTCATATCCTCGATTTCGGCTTTGCGGCCGGCAAGATTACCCATGATGTCGCCGAGGGCGAACGAGGGAATTTCGGCGTAGAGGGTTTCAATAGGCTCCAGGACAGAGCCGTCGGCGGCTTTTTGGAAAATGACCTCAGGTCGGGAAACCAGAACTTCAAACCCCTCCCGGCGCATCTGTTCGAGAAGGATGGCGATCTGCATTTCGCCGCGGGCCTTGATTTCAAACGTGCCGGCATTTCCCCCGTCGACAAAGCGCAGGCTGACATTGGTGCGGATTTCCTTTTCCAACCGTTCACGAAGGTGACGGGCGGTGAGAAATTTCCCTTCGCGTCCAGCCAGAGGGGAGTCGTTGACCAGAAACTGCATGTGGATGGTTGGTGGGTCGATGGCCACAAAGGGCAAGGGAGCGCGATCCGGCTTGTCGGCGATGGTGGAGCTGATTTCGGGAGAGGCCAATCCGGCCAAGCCGATGATATCTCCGGCGGAGGCGCTTTCGATTTCGATGCGCTCCATTCCCCGGTGGGAGAAGAGCTTGGTCACGCGACCGGTCTCCGGTTTTCCTTCGGTGCTCAGGCAGGCCACGGGGTCGCCCATTTTGATCGTGCCGGAGACGATGCGCCCGATGGAGATGCGGCCCACAAAGTCGGAGTGGTCGAGATTGGCCACCAGGAGTGAAAAATGAGAGTTCAGTTCGCCCGGAGGGGGAGGGACCACGGAAAGGATGGTGTCGAAAAGGGGCTTCATGCCCGCTTCTTTGATTTCGGGGGTCACTTTGCCTTCCCACTTCATGGTGGCATATCCCTCCTTGGCGGAGGCGTAAATGGCGGGAAAGTCGAGCTGGGCATCGGTGGCCTCCAACTCGAGGAATAGTTCAAAAACCTGATCAAGAACCTTCTTGGGGTCGGCGTTTTCCCGGTCGATTTTGTTCAGAACAACGATCGGTTTGGCCCCGACGTTCAACGCTTTGCGAAGCACGAACTTGGTCTGGGCTTGGGGACCCTCCGCGGCGTCGACCACCAGCAAAACCCCGTCGATCATACGGAGAATACGCTCCACCTCGCCCCCGAAATCGGCGTGACCTGGGGTATCGACGATGTTGACCCGGGTTCCCTGGTATTCAAAGGAGGCGTTCTTGGCCTTGATCGTGATCCCGCGTTCCCGCTCAAGATCCATGGAGTCCATCATCCGCTCGGCCACCACCTGGTTGGAACGGAAGGTGCCAGCTTGACGCAGAAGCTGGTCCACGAGGGTGGTCTTTCCATGGTCCACGTGGGCGATAATCGCAATATTTCTGAGATTCGGGTCTGCCATAAAAATCCCAAAATAGCAGGTTTTTGGGGAAGAGCGAGGATTGTTTGGGATTGAGAGGAAGATGGGGCTAGGGCAGATTCATCCTTATGAAAACACCCCGCTATTTGTTTGTGGTCGCTGCCTTGGCCGCCGTGGCCGGACTTATGTTTCTCTATAACAGCAAGGATTGGTTGGTTCGCAGTGCGGTGGTCAAAGCCACGGAGCAGGCGACCGGTGTCTCCGTGCACCTGGGAAGCCTCCGGATCGAGCTAACCAAGGGCAGCGGAGTGCTGAAAGACTTTCGGCTGGGAAACCCCAAGGGATTCAGCCGGGAGGATCTTCTCTCCATCGGGAAAGGGCAGATCACCCTGGATGTGGCTTCCGTGACGGGGTCGGTAATCCGGATCAAGTCGGTCGAAATGGACAATGTGGGCCTACTGTTCGAGGGAAGTGGCAAGGCGAACAACATGAAGGCCCTCGAGGCACAGGTAAACGAGCGTTCCGCCCGACCCCAAAATTCCAAAGAGGAAAAATCGAAGAAAATCCGCATCGACTCCCTGGTGCTGAAGGATGTGAAGCTGGACGTGCGGATGTCGGGGATCGTCAAAGTTGGGAATTTGGATTTGGGCAACATCCGGATGAATAATTTGGGTGGCAAGGATGGAGCCCCGGCCTCGGAGATCGCCGCGACCATTTCCAAGGAGATCACTTCCCGCGCGACCACCGCTGTCATCCGGAACATGGCCCAATTGGCAGAGCAGATGGGCATGGATGCGGCCAAGATCGGGGAAGGCTTCGGTCTACCGACCGGGGTATTGGAGGATGCCGCAGGGTTCTTCCAAAACCTGTTCAAATAAATCCGTTTCCGATTTGCTCCCATGGACCGGTCGGGAACGTCGGTCGTCTCCGCAATGGATGGATGAAGGCTGAGTCCCTTGGCATGGCCTGTGTGCGGGGGTTGTCCCACCGGGCTGCACGGGTGGTTTTGGTGGATGGGGGAATGGGTGGGCGTCCACTGAAGGCAGGTCTGCTGCTC
>RGGS01000123.1 GCA_010024525.1 Verrucomicrobiota bacterium
TCCCAAGGACGTTCAAAAAGCCACCGCCCAGGTCACCTGGCCCGCGGTGATGGATATCCCCGGGTACCGCCTGCCTCCTGCCCCCGAAGAGCTCGCCCTGCACGAAATCCTTGGCTTAATCGAAAAGGCCGAGCGCCCCATGCTGTACGTCGGAGGAGGAATCATCACCTCCGGAGCCGAGGCCGACCTCCTGAAGTTCGCCCGCTCCACGGGTATCCCCGTCACCACCACCCTGATGGGCATCGGCTGCTTTCCCGAAACCGATCCCCAGTCCCTCAAGTGGCTGGGTATGCACGGAACGGTTTACGCCAACTACGCGGTGGACGAATGCGACCTTCTCCTCGCGATGGGCGTCCGCTTCGACGACCGCGTGACCGGCAAGGTCTCGGAATTCGCCAAGAAGGCCACCATCGTTCACATCGACATCGACGCCTCCGAACTGAACAAAAACAAGGCGGTGGCCCTGCCGGTTCTCGCTGATGTCCGGCTGGCACTAAAAAACCTCAACCAGTTGCTCGCCCGCCGCTCCCACGCCCATCTGCCCAAACGCTGGGCCAAATGGCGGGAGAAAATTGAAGGCTGGCGAAAAAAATATCCATTCTCCTACTCCCCTGTTCCCGGACGAATCATGCCCCAGCAGGTGATCGAGGAACTTTGCCGACTCACCAAGGGGGAGGCCATTATCACCACTGGGGTGGGTCAGCACCAGATGTGGGCCGGACAGTTCTACGACTTCCATCATCCTCGCAGCTTTCTCACCTCGGCCGGACTGGGCGCCATGGGATATGGCTACCCCGCCGCCGTCGGCGCGAAGGTGGCCTGCCCTGACCGCGAGGTGATCGACATCGACGGGGACGGATCTTTCCTCATGAATGTCCAGGAACTGGCCACCGCCATGGCGGAAAATATTCCGGCCAAGGCGATCATCATCAACAACCAGTACCTCGGCATGGTCGTGCAATGGGAAGACCGATTCTTCTCTAGCAACCGGGGACATACGTTCCTCGGCGATCCCAAGGACACCGGGAAGATTTTCCCGGACTATCTACCGATCTGCCAAGGATTCGGCGTTCCCGCCGAGCGCATCACCCGGCCCGAAGAAGTCCGTCCGGCCCTGCAACGCCTGCTGGCTTCCAAAACCGCTTATGTTCTCGATGTCATGGTGCCTTACACCGAGCATGTGTTGCCCATGATTCCTGCAGGTGGCACGGTGAAGGAAATCATTCTCGAGCCTATGCAACTCGGTGACGCGCCCTTGCAGTCTGAAGTTCCGGGTTAAGCCCTACCCCCCGATCCCGGAACTCCTCCTTGGATGAGGGCCGAGGGGCTTTGAATTGTTTCTCTTCCGAAAACGCCCTAGCCCTACCCAGCCCAACCACAGAAGTGTCCCAGTGGATGGCTCAGGAATTATCTGAAACGTGAAAAGCTCGATCGGCGTTTCCAACACCGAGAGATCGGCATTTTTGACTCCTAATCCTTGAAACTCATAGGTGTAGACGCCGGGAGCCGAGAATCCCCAGTTCCAGTGCTCATGCCCCCCTATCGGAATCGTGAATTCCGACACCGAGAGAATACTGCCGATAGCTTGCAACCCCACCTGCAAGGTTCCCCCACCGGAAAAGCGGTACATCACAAAGTTGCCCGGATTCCCCGGGCCGGCGGAAATCATGCGGACGGAAAAACGGTTGTTTTTAAAGATTCCAGCGGGCCCATCCGCAGAAACGCCGCCATACAACATGTCACTCTCCTGGGTGGACGGCAAAATATACGCGGAAGCACCAAGGATCGAGGTTAGGCCTGCCGGGGAGGCAAACAGGGTGTTTTCATTCACCCGCAGGATCACATCGGCAGGTTCAAAGTGCCCCCCGGTGTCATGATCATGCACATGAAGGGAAAATTCCGGCGGGTCGACCGCTGAATCATAATGCACTTCAAATATGTCCACATGCCCGGAAGACAAGGTGGTCACAGCGGACAAATGCTGGCTGCCCAAGACTTGTAGCATGAAGAATAGCAGAATTTTTTTCATCCGGGACGGGAGCTTTGTTTCTTTAAAGAGGGTTTTCTGCGATGTTTAGGCCCTGATCCACCCGGGCCTTGAGAGTTTTGGCCCCCAGAATTTCAGCATGCCCATCCGCAAAGAGGTAGGCGGAGCAGCCAACATCACGTTGCCGGCTCACCGGACCCGAACTGTCCGGATTGATTTCCCCCAATAAGGAATGCCAGCGGCTCATAGAGCCGGAATGGATGTGATCCTCCCCGGCCGGCTTCATCCGGGAAGCGGGAAACAGAAGGAGGCGACGGGATGCCTGGGTGATTTGGTTTTGATTTTGCAATAGACCCGGCTTGGGGTTCCCAGCCCGGTCAAAAGCCAAATCCACCTCGTCATTCAGAAGATAGCTCGTTCCCCCCGCCGATTTTCGGGCCTCACGGTTGGGGTCCAATGAAGAAACCCGGATCCCGTCATAATAATCCCCCAGATAAGGTTTAAGTGCACCGATCCAGCTGGGTTCTCCTTGGCAACTGGTCGAGGGAAGATTTCCCTGATTCTCTCCTGCATAAAGAAGGATTCCCTGACCAATCTGTCGAAGATTGGCCAGGTCATGGGTCAATTTAGCTTTTCCCATGGCCCCTTGGACCGCGGGAAAAGCCACCCCGGTCAACAAAGCCACGACCAAGACCCCGGCAAGCAGTTCGATCAAAGTGAAAGCCTGACCACGTTTTCCACGCATTTCTTCACCCTATCCACAAGCGAATTTTCGTTAATGCGATTTGTCGCATTTGTTAAAATGCGGCTTTCTCTTGAGTCTGAGTGCGAATGTTCTCATTTTGACCACATGCCTCATCAGCTCAAAACGGCCGGGTTGAAGTCCACTCCGGGTCGCCGAGCCGTTCTGGAAACTCTGAAGAAGGTCAGCCGACCTCTCTCCCCTGAGGAAATTCACCAACGGGTCAGCCCCAAAACTTGCGACCGAGCCACGGTTTACCGGGTTCTCGAGTCTTTGCTCAAAGCCGGGTTGATCCAACAGGTTCTCGTTCGCGGCAAAAAACTCTTTCTTCGCGAGGAGTCCACCCACCATCATCACCATGCCGTATGCCGCCAGTGCGGGACTACCGTGTGTCTGGATCAGTGCCTCATTGCCCCTCTCGAAAAAGAGGCCCGATCCCTGGGTTTTCGGGACTTACAACACTCCATTCAACTGACCGGTCTCTGCCCCAAATGTGGCAAGGGCCGATCCGAGGGCTGATATCGGCATCTCGAAGGGAATTTCCAGCCTGACTTAACGTAACCTTGAACTGAAAGGTACTGTCATCCTCTCAGGGAAGCAGGATCTTGCCCCCCCTGTGGTTTCCAGGTCATGAGCGATCGGGACACCCACTGGGAGGCCACCGATCCGGGCAAGGCAATCCATGCCCCCTCAGCGTACGCTGAGAGTTTCAGCGCGGTCGAAGGCAGTTGTTTGCCAAGCCAAAGTCCGCCGCGGATACCGCGCGGGCCAGCAGTTCGCCAGTCCGCCCCAAGGCCTCCGGCAAGGCCATGCCCCTGGGAGTGATTTCATGAATGGAAAGTCCGGCGGGAATAGGCAGTCCTGGTTCGACCGAACCAGCAAAGACATGAACCCTTTTTCCGGAAGCCAAAGCCATGCGGACCACCGCGGAAGGACCTTTTCCCTCCAGCGAGCTCCGGTCGAATCTGCCCTCGCCGCTGAGCACCACATCCGCAGCGCGGATCCTTGCCGTTAAATCGAGCCATTCCATCACCAGATTCGCTCCCGAAACCATGACCGCCCCGGCCCAGACCATCAGGCCAAACCCAATGCCCCCGGCAGCACCCGCTCCGGGCAGTTCCATCAGCTCCACTGACTTGTTTTTTTTCGCGAGAAGTTTTCGGGCCATGAGCTCAGCGGCTTTTTCAAAAGGCAGCAGATCCGAAGCAGACAGGCCTTTCTGAGGACCATAGACGCGCACCGCCCCTCGCGGCCCGAGCAGAGGATTCGTAACGTCGCAGGCCACCCGGATGCCAGGAAAACGCAGGGGCAGCTCCCCATCCAGACGGGAGACTTTCTCCCACTGATCCGGGGAAAGAGGACGGATCTCCCCGCGACCAGGATCGAGGGCGACCAGCCCCAAAGCCTGCAGACAGCCCAAGCCAAGATCGGAAGTGCCGCTTCCCCCAATGCCGACCAGAAGAAGATCCGCCCCACGCTTCGCAGCGGCGACACAAAGCTCCCCGGTCCCAAGGGAAGAGGTTTTCCACGGGTTTCGTTCCCCGGGGGCCAACCGCGCCAGCCCGCTGGCCGAAGCCATGTCCACCAGCCCCAGCACGCCCTCCCGGTCGGTTGGGATTGCCAAACTTTTCTTAACCCCCGGGGAAAGACAACTCCACGGAACCAACCCAAACTCTCCCTCCACGGTTCGGCCCAGAGGTCCACTCACCTTTTGAAGGCAGAGTTCTCCCTTCACCGCCCGAGTCAGGATTCTGGCAAAACCTTCGCCCCCATCGGTCAGGGGGCAGCCATCCACCGCAGCTCCGGGGAAACGCCGACCCAATGCCTCGCCGGCCACACCACAGGCCTCCTCGGCCCCCAGCGCATCCTTGAATTTATCGAAAGCGAGCAGCAGACGCATCGGTTGTATCTTATCCGGGTTCGCTGCGGCGTCATCCGCAACTGCCGGGAGGTCCGTCAAACCCCTACCCGAGGCATGGCT
>RGGS01000124.1 GCA_010024525.1 Verrucomicrobiota bacterium
CGGATGGTCGCCCCAAATTTGGCGTCCACATCCAGCGTGAGCTCTTCGGAAGGCAATTCACGGATAATGCTAAAAAGGCGTCGGGCGGGGAGCGTGACGGCACCGGGCTTTTCGACCCCGGCTTCGCAGGAGGTGCGGATCCCGATATCCAGATCAGTTGCGGATATTTGCAACTGGGATCCTGAGGCCCGCAAAAGCAGATTGTTTAAGATTCCAATCGGTGTCCGGGTACTGACGACATTCTGGACTGCCGAGAGTGCTCCGAGAAATTTCTGTTTTTGGAGGATGAGTTTCATGGGTGGGATTTGTTCAGGAGATTGGGATAGGTAAAGATAGAATCAAGTACACCATAATCATAAGCAGGTGGATAACCCATAGGAATCCTAGTAAAGCACGAAACGGCACTGGATTACAAAAAGAATAAGCGGTGGATAGATCGGGCCCACCTGCATGGTTATTGCAACCGACCAAGGTTTTCCACGACACACCAACTGGGTTTTCGCAGCTATTCACAGCCGGCAGGAATCTCTCTCTGTAGCGGTCAGTAAATGTGCACCAACCTGCGATTTCCACCGGAACAACCAGGGACAAGCTTCCAGCAGAAAGCCAAAAACATTTGCGCGGGTTTGACGGATGGGCAAAAAAAAGTCGTCTGCAGCCGGATCATGCGAGGGCACACCCCACCGGCGTGAATTAAGTTTCACAAAATGTGGACGCGGCGTCCGCCGCTTAGCGATCGGCAGGCTCTTCGAGTTTGTGGGTCAGCAGGCCAACCATCTGCTGCAGGCGGTCATCGCTTTGCATTTTCGACGTAATGGTTTTGCAGGCGTGTAGGACGGTGCCGTGATCGCGGCCACCGAACGACTCGCCGATTTCCTGGAGACTCTTCCCCGTCATCTTGCGGCTGAGATACATGGCCACCATGCGCGGCAGGGCGATGTGGGCCGGGCGGCGCTTGCTGGTCATGTCGGCCACCCGGAGGTCGTATCCCTCGGCCACCCGGCGCTGGATCAGCTCGATGGTCACAATGGGCTTGGTTTCCTGCTGGATAAAATCCTTGAGGAGCTCCTCCACCTGCGCGGGGGTGATGTGACGGTCGTGGAGGGCGGCCCAAGCCGCCACGCGGTTCAGGGCACCTTCCAGACGACGCACGTTCGTCTTAACGCGCTCCGCAATGAAATGGAGGACGGATTCACCCAACCGGATCTGCATGGTCGAAGTCTTTTTACGGAGAATCGCCATGCGGGTTTCAATGTCCGGGGATTGCAGTTCGGCGCTCAAACCCCACTCAAACCGGGAGACCAGGCGCTTTTGCAGGTTCGCCACGTCTCCGGGAGGGCTGTCACTGGAGAGGACAATCTGGCGGTTGCCGTCGAACAGGGCGTTGAAAGTGTGGAAGAACTCCTCCTGAGAGCGGTCCTTTCCGGCAAAAAACTGGACGTCATCGATCAAGAGGCAGTCAGCCTGGCGGAAGCGGCGGCGGAATTTGACCAACTCACCGTGCTGGATAGCCGAAATAAACTCATTGGTGAACTGTTCGGAAGTCACATAGACAATCTTGGCCCCCTTCTTTTTCTGCATGATCCGATGGCCGATGGCGTGGAGCAGGTGGGTTTTGCCCAAACCGACCGAGCCGTGAATGAAGAGGGGGTTGTAAGTCCGGGCGGGGGCATCTGCCACGGCCGTGGCCGCGGCATGGGCAAACTGGCTGTTTACCCCGGCGACAAACGACTCAAACGTGTATCGACTCACCAGTTCGCTGGAGAGAGGCTTGGACTTCTCTTTGCCTTCGGCCTGGAGGAGATGATCCTCGGCCGTGGGAGCGGGGCGATCCTTGGACCCGACAACATCGAAGCTGATCTTCACTTCCCGGCCGACGGCCAAGGTCGCGCATTCCCGGAGCTGGTTCAGGTAGTTTTCTTCGATCCAGTACTGATAAATGGCGTTTTCAACCCCCAGGACCAACCGCCCGGAGTCATACGACAGCGGAATGATGGATGAAAACCATCGGTGGAGGGCATCAGGCGAGATGACCTTTTCGAGTTCGCGGCAAACTTTGACCCAGACTTCAGGAGGATTGTTCATTCGTTTTGTTTTCTTTCTTTTTTGTTTCGGGGGGTGAATCATCATGAACGAAACAAACTCTGCAAGTGGAAATTTTATTTTTTCCGAAAATTTTTATTTCGAAGTTCGCTTGACAAAATATCGTCGCATAAAAAACCCGTTTCTCGAGGGAAAAGCAAACACGTGTGAGGTTTGCGCGTGCGATGCGCGCGCGCCGCGCTAGGAAAAAAAAGTGTCCGCGCCCCCTGTCATCGTTTGGTTTCGCCGCGATCTGCGCATTTCCGACCACACGGCTTTGCACCGCGCGGCTTTGGAGGGGGTCCCGTTGGCCCCCGTTTTTGTTTTTGATCCCGCGATTTTATCGGGCTCTGACGTGGGAATTCGCCGCCCAGCTTTTCTCCACGCCTGCCTCGCGAGTCTGATGGGCAATTTACAATCCGTGGGAAGCCATCTCATAGTCCGAAAGGGCCGACCAGAGGTCGAGTTGATGGCTTTGGCCAAAGAAATTGGTGCAAAGAAAATCTTCTATAACAAGGACGTAGAGCCTTATTCCCGCAAAAGAGACAAAAAAGTCGACCAAGCAGCTGCCGATTGCGGAATCGAGACTGTTCCCTGTGATGATCTTCTGATTCATCCTCCGGGGAGAGTGCAAAGAGCGACTGGAGGGCCCTACACGGTTTTCACTCCCTTTTCCCGGGCTTGGCTTTCGCTTCCACCCCAAGATCCGCTTCCCCGACCGAAACAGCTCGTCCCGATCAAGGGAATCAAGGTGGCAGATTTGCCTTCTCCCGAGCGGTTTGGCCTTTCTCCCTGTGATATCTCTCTTCCTCCGGCCGGTGAAAAAGTCGCGCGGGACATGCTTCGGGCGTTTTGTGCAAAAAACCTCCGCCGCTATGGAGAAATAAGGAACTATCCTCTCGCCGACGCCACCTCCCGCCTTTCCCCGCATCTTCGTTTTGGCACGATTTCACCCCGAACGGTATTGGCCGAGGCCAGGCGCGTGCGTGCGGAAGATCCCTCCTCTCGTCGGGAAGTGGATATCTTCATCGGGGAATTGATTTGGAGGGATTTTTACAAACAGATCCTCTGGGAATTCCCCCATGTGGCCACCGGCTCCTTTCGCCCGGAATACGACCGGGTGGAATGGGAAAACGACCGGGAAAAATTTGCAACGTGGTGCCAAGGGTGCACCGGCTTCCCCATCGTTGATGCCGCGATGCGCCAACTCAACCAGACGGGCTGGATGCACAACCGGTTGCGGATGATTGTGGCCTCGTTCCTAACCAAAGACTTGCTGATCTCGTGGCAGTGGGGAGAGCGGTACTTTATGGAGAAGCTTTTTGACGGAGACTTGGCGGCCAACAACGGGGGCTGGCAGTGGGCGGCCGGCACGGGCACGGACGCCCAGCCGTATTTCCGAATTTTCAACCCCTCCAGCCAAGCGGAAAAGTTTGATCCGGAAGGCAAGTTTATCGCCCAATATGTTCCCGAGGCAGACCTTCTAACTTATCCGGCCCCCATGGTGGATCACGCCAAGCAGCGGGTGCGTGCGTTGGAGATGTATAAAAAAGCCCGTAGCTAAGGCAGGGACATTCTGCTGGTAAGCCGCGATTCAGTTTAGGTTTAAGAGTTGGGCCACAGGCTGGCTCACCTAAACCTAATCCTAATCGCACCGCCTAGGGGCGGGGCTTACAACGTCTGCAGGAACCGCACCAACTGTTCCCGGTTCGGGCTGTTGGCGTGGCGGACGTAGAACCCGGAGGCGGCCACGGCGAGTTGCAACGAGTGGGCCAAGCCCAACCCGAGCAGACGGCCGATGGTGAATCCGGAATTAAAGTGATCCCCTGCCCCGGTGCTGATCTTCGGCTTGGAGGTGTAGGGTCCGTTGACGAACACCTCTCCCTCGGCATCGGCCGCGCAGGCATACTGGACGGGGTGAATGACCACCACCTGGATGCCCATCTTTTCACGGATGGCTCCGGCCAAAGAGGCATAGCCTTTGGGGTTCTTGGCAGCTCCCTTGAGGCGCAGCACCTTCGCCACGTGGAGGGCTTCGCTCTCGTTCAGGCCCAAGGTGACATCGTTCTCCGCCTGAAATTCCCCGATGATCTTCAGGGCGGCCAGCAGGTCGGCCTCGATTCGTTTGGCGGGGTCGGCCAAGTCAAAGAACATGTGCTTACGCTTTCCGGGCTTCACCGGCTTGTATTCTGTGAGCAGTTTTTTCCAGATGGCTGACATGTGAGGCAGCATCGTCCAGTTGACCATTCCGACGAAGTCGGCGGAGGACCAGAGCTTCTGCACCAGCTTGTCGCCCAGGCGCTTCTGGATCGTCTCCCAGTTAGCGTCTTGGACGGAGGCCAGCTGACCGAGCATGATCTTGCCATCGTTGAATTCGAGGGCGGAGGTGAGGGCCGGTTCGGCGAATGAGTGGACCTTGGCCCGCTTGGCGAATTCCGAAAAGACCGGGTGAATTTTTGGATAGCCGCACATGCCCATGTACTCCACCGGGGCGCCCAGAGTGGACATGGCGAAGGCCATCAGGGGGCCGTTGCCGCCAATTTTTTCCATCGTCGGCACCACTTCGAAGTTGGCGCTTTTGCCGGCGGCCTCGGCCACTTTTTTGGCGAAAGGCTTGATGGAG
>RGGS01000125.1 GCA_010024525.1 Verrucomicrobiota bacterium
TACGCTGCTCTGCCTCTTTGGCCTGACCGGCTCCGTGCTGCGGGTTGTTCCGCTGGAGGTAACCCTTGGCATTCTGCTTTGGATCGGCGTGGTCATCACCGCCCAGGCCTTCGTGGATACCCCGGCCAAGCACGCCATCGCGGTGGCCATCGGCCTGATTCCCTGTTTGGCCGGTTGGGCTGCCCTGATTGTCGAGACCGTGGTCCGTGCTGCCGGAGTCCCGCTGGACACAGTCGCAGCCAAGACCGGCGGGGATCTCGTCCTCTCCGGGCTCTTTGCCCTAGGTCAGGGATTCCTTCTTTCCAGCATTCTCTTGGCAGCAATGACGGCCTTTGTCATCGACCACCGATTCATGGCCGCTGGCAGCATCTGCCTGCTCAGCACATTCTTATCCCTGATCGGCGTGATCCATGGCGTGGCCATCACCTCCACCGGAGCCCAAGCCCTTGCCGGCTGGTGGGTCGCTCCCTCCTTCGCCGCCGCCTACCTCGCCACCGCCCTCGTCCTCCTCGCCCTCAAGTTCCTTCCTCAATCATCATCTTCAGCCTCATCTTAATCTTCATCTCATGAAAAAACCCCCCAAGTACCTCTGCGAGCGGTGCACCAACTGCTGCCGCTGGCCGGGAGACGTGAAGGTGTCGGATCAGGAAATCTCGGCCATGGCGGCTTTCCTTCAGATACCGGAAGACCGTTTCATCCAACATTACACCCGTCTGCGAGCCAACCGCCGCGGGTTATCCCTGATCGACCAACCCGATGGAGCCTGCATCTTTTTGGACGGCCAAGACTGCAAAATCCAATCCGTCAAACCACAGCAGTGCCGTGATTTTCCCAACGCCTGGAATTTCCCAGGCTGGCGGGACATCTGCATGGCTACGGAGATTCCGGCAAAAGGATAAATCCCGTTCTTTTGTCCCCTATCACTTCGCTTTTTCGCCCCTGATACCTCCAATGCCATAATCCGATCAGGGCGCAGAACAGCGCGTCGGTCCGATCCTCCGCTGGTTTCGACCACCTCTTCCCCAACAACGTCTTTGTTTCCGGATTCAGTGCAAGCTGAGCGAATTTCCTTTTTAGGCAGGCCCGCAACAGCCTCTGTAACCGCCGGAACTCCTTTCTCCTCATTGCCACCGTGCCTTTTTTGTACTTCACGATCCGGGACAGACCAAACATCCGCACCATGGCCGGATGCGGGTAAACCTCCGCCACAGTTTTTCTCCCTTTTTGGGGCTCCCATCCCACCTGGAATCCAGCTTTCCGCATCAACCGGGCCAACCGCGGGGGCCGCGGGCACTTGGTTGAATTTGCCGGATGACAGGCCGCGTGCTCCCGGTGAAACATCCGGTGGGTCAACCGATCCACGGGCCGGGTTCCTGTTTCATTGGGGCAGACGATCGGCGCATCCACCGTCACGAAGACCGATTGGAATCCTTGTTCGCGTTTTCGCAAGAGCTCCATGAGCTCTTTGTCGCCCTGGGGGTACCCGAAACCGAGGACAGATCCTATCCTTCCATTCCATTCCAAAAAACAAACCCCGTCGTGTTTTTTCTCTCCCCAGGCGAGATCCACCCCGATCAGCAAAACCTTCAACGTCTCTTCTGTTCGGTGCGCAACAGCAAAACCGGGATATCCACGGCATGCCGCACCTCGCTGGAGGCGCTGCCAAAAAGCACGTCCTCCATCCATCGATGCCCGTGGGTGGTCATGGCCACCAGATCACAACCGGTCTCCTCCACCGCCCGGATGAGCTCTGGGCCGGGCCGACCAAATCCCAGTCGCCAGGTGGTCGGAATTCCCTCCTGCTCCATCTTGTGGGCGCACTTCCTTAAATACTCCCGGTCTTCCCGCACTTCCTTCGAGTCGCTGTCTTCCCCGTAAAAACGCGCCGACCAACCATCCGCAATGTGGATGAGAATCAGTTCGCTTTCATGCATCTTGGCCAGTTTTTGGACATGTTTAAGGATGCTGGCGTCGTGACCCGTGCCCTCTAAGGGAACCAGAATTTTTCCATACAGTTTCCCTTCTTTTTTCACTTTCCGCCCCCCGCCTGAACGAGTTCCCACAACAACCAGCTGTTTAGGGAAACCAGTAGGGCCGCCACAACCCAAGCCAACCCCTTGATGTTGGGTCCAATGGCCAGGTCCCCCATGATCTTTTTGCTTCCCGTAAAGGCAATCAACGGAATCACGGCAAAGGGAAGCTGCAGGCTCAAGACCACCTGACTCAGGATCAGCAGATCATACGTCCCTTTGTCTCCTTTCCAAAGAATCGCGATCACCGCCGGGATCAAGGCCAACACCCGGGTCAGACTGCGGGAAATCCAAGGAGACATCCGCAAGTGCAAAAATCCCTCCATCACAATCTGCCCGGCGAGTGTTCCTGTCAGGGTGGAGCTCTGTCCGCTGGCCAGTAGAGCCACCGCAAAGAGGGTTGCCGCCGCCCCTCCCACCAAAGGATGCAGGGTTGCATGAGCCTGCTGGAGCTCATTCACCGACACGCCATTTCGGAAAAAAACCGAGGCCGCCACAATCAAAATCGCTGCATTCACCAAAAATGCCCCGTTTAACGCCACCGCCGAATCGATGAAGTTATACCGGATTGCCTCCCGTTTGCCCTCCGGGGTGGGATCTACCGCCCGTGTCTGCACCAAAGCCGAGTGCAGATAGAGATTATGGGGCATCACCGTGGCTCCAATGATTCCGATGGCCACATAAAGATCGCTCGTGTTTCCGGCGATCCGATCACCTGAAAGTCGGGGCGTCAACAAGCCGGCCAAAACACCCGACCAATCAGGCTGGGCCAGCCAGATCTCCACAAGATAACAACCCCCCACGGTCGCCACCAAGGCCATGATTCCAGCCTCCAGCCAGCGCATGCCCCGGGCCTGCAAAAAGAACATGACAAAGACGTTCAATGAAATCACCAAAGCGCAGGACAGCAAAGGCCATCCGGTCAGCAGATTCAACCCCACGGCCCCGCCCAGCACCTCCGCCAGATCACAAGCGACGATGGCGACCTGACAAGGAATGTAGAGAAGCAGACCCCACGGATGAGGCAGAAACTCCCGGCAGGCCTGGGCCAGATCTCTCCCGGAAACGATACCTAGTCGGGCCGCCAAGCTCTGCAGGAGCAACGCCATCGCATTGGAGAGCAAAAGGACCCATAGCAGACTGTATCCAAACCTGGAGCCCGCCTCGATGTCGGTTGCCCAATTTCCCGGGTCCATATATCCCACGCTGACCAGAAAGGCCGGCCCACCGAAGGCGAGCATCTTCCTCCAAAATCCAGCCTGCCCCGGAACCCCAACGGTTCCGTGCACCTCCGAAAGGGATTTCTTCATCTGGAGCACCCTCGGATCCTACCAGCCCCGACTTCGAAGATCGAACTGTCTATCCGATGAGTGGAGCCCCGAATATCGACCGCAAAGCCTCGGGAATCTCCACTTTCCCATCCTCGGTCTGATACGTCTCCACCAGCGCGATAAATAACCGGGCCAAAGCCGTCCCCGAACCATTCAATGTGTGACAAGGCCGGTTCTTTCCATCCGAACCCTTGAAACGCAGTCCCATTCTCCGCGCCTGAAAATCCATGAAATTACTGCACGAGGAAACCTCCAGAAACTGTCCCATACCCGGCGCCCAAACCTCCAGATCATAACAGCGGGCCGCTCCGAATCCGATATCCCCCGCACACAGCTCAATCTTACGATAATGCAGTCCCAGCTTTTGCAACACGGCCTCCGCATGGCCACAGAGTTCTTCCAGAGCCTTCATCGATCGTTCGGGATGCTCAATCCAGACCAACTCCACCTTGTCAAACTGGTGCATCCGGGCCAATCCCCGCGTTTCCTTGCCCGCACTTCCCGCCTCTTTCCGGAAACAGGGAGTGTAAGCCGCATAACGCTTGGGGAGGTCCGCTTCGGGTAAAATCTCCTCCCGGTGCAGGTTCGTCACCGGGACTTCGGCCGTGGGAACGAGAAAAAGCTCTCCACCCTCCGTCGCATACATGTCCTCCCGGAACTTGGGCAGCTGTCCGGTTCCCACCATGCTTGCTTCGCGAACCAAAAAAGGAGGGGAAACCTCGGTGTAACCGTGGACGCTCGTGTGCAGATTCAGCATCCAATTGATCAGGGCCCTCTCGAGTTTGGCTCCCGGACCCTTGTACACCGCGAAGCCACTGCCGGAGATTTTGGCGGAAGCGGTGAAATCCAGTATTCCGAGAGCCTCCCCCAGGGCCACGTGATCCTTTGCCTTAAAATCAAATTTCTTGGGCTCACCCCAGGTCGTCACCACCGGATTGTCCGCCGCTGAACTTCCTTTCGGGCAACCCTCCCAGGGCAGGTTCGGAATGGAAAGAAGCAGGCTTTCCTGCTGGGCTTCAACCTCCGCCACTTTCCTGTCCAGTTCGGCAATTCGGTCCGACTTCTCCTTCATTCCGGCCATCAAATCATCCGCCGACTCCCCCTTGGCCTTCCGCCCCCCGATCTCCTTGCTGATCGTGTTGCGTTCCGATTTAAGCTTTTCCACCTCCCCCACAAACTTTCGTCGTTCCTCATCCGCCCGCAGAACCTTGGCTAGTCCTTCGGTCGCACCTGCCCCACGTGAAGCTAAACGAGTGCGCACTCCTTCTGGGTCCTTGCGGATCAGGGCGATGTCCAACATTCGACCATTCAACCTTATCC
>RGGS01000126.1 GCA_010024525.1 Verrucomicrobiota bacterium
GATCGCTTCAAACCCAGCCGCGGAGTGAAGTTCAGCACCTATGCCTGCTGGTGGATCAAACAGTCCATCCGCCGAGCCTTGGCCAACCAAGGAAAAACCGTCCGCCTCCCCGTCCACTTGGTCGACAAGATCCAGCGGCTCCGCCGGGTCAGCTCCGCCCTGGGGAACGAACTGGGACGTGAACCGACCGATGCGGAACTCGCCGATGAATTGCAGATCGAAACCGGCCGCGTGACCAAGCTCCGCGAGGTCTCGGCCGGAACGGTCTCCTTGGATGTTTCCATCGGACAGGAAGGCGATGACGGATCCTTGGTCGACCTGCTGGCCGATCCTGTGGCCGTGGATCCGACCGAGGAACACGCCAAGGTGGACTTTCAGGCGGCCGTCTCCCGCAGCTTGGAAATCCTGAACCCCAGGGAGATGGAAATTCTCCGCCTCCGATTCGGGCTGGATGAAGATCAGCAGGAAAAAACCCTGGAAGAGGTTGGCGACAAGCTCAACGTGACCCGGGAACGGATCCGCCAGATCCAAAACTCGGCTCTGAGCAAACTACGCCGCCGCCTCCTGAAGGAGGAAAATTTCCCCGAGTACTTCCGGAAGCTCGTCAACCGGGGCGGTCTCGTCCGATTGGCCTGACCTGCCCAGAATTTGGTGGCGATACTGCCGCCCGAACCCCCGCCCGTAGCGGAAGGTTCGGGCGGCGGTTCTATGAGGGTATCTCTCACTTCCTATTTTCCTCGCGCTTGCCATCATCTTGATTCAACAACGTGCCCTCCGAACTTCCTGCCTCTGCCCTGTACTCCTCTCCTCTCCTTGGTCGTCTTTGGCAAAAAGTCCATCGCACCTGCTCTCCCTTCGTCCTTCGTCGACCCGTGCAAATGCTCTACGAGCGCCCCGCCCCTATCCTTCGCCGGTGGCTCGCAGGTCACTCCTATGATTGGATCGCCCTAGGCTGTGCCGCCGGCCAAAAAGAATCCCTCCTGGCAAAGAAATTACCTCCTCCTGCCATATTCCATGCCGCCGACACCAATCTGGCCCTGGCCCAACGGGCGACCGCACGGATAAAAGCCGCCCGAAAGTCCTATGGACGGATCGATCTCGATTCCCACCTTGCATCTTTCCCTCCTCCTTTCTCTCCACGCCGTCTGTTCACCCTCTTTGGCGTGCTCCCCAATCTGGCCCCCTTGCCTCTTCTCCGTCGGCTTTCCCAAAAGATGAGAAAAGGGGACCTTCTGCTTTTCAGCGCTAACCTGGCGCCGGAAACTTCCGGCTTTTTGGGTGCCCGCCGGATTCTGCCCCAATACGACAACCCCCCGACCCGCCGTTGGCTGGAAAGTGCGGTCCGACAGTTTCGGCCCCGTCTCGACCCGGGTCGGTTGTTCTTTGGAGTTTTTCCCGACCCCCGCCAAAGGACGCTCGCCCGGATTGAGGCCCGATGGGTCTCCGCGCGCAGAACGACCATTGTCTTCTCGTCCCGACGTCCGACACCCGCCCAGGTGGAAACATGGATCCGCTTAGCCCGACTCCGGAGAGTCGCCCGCTTTCTGGAGCCGCGCCGCGAAGAGGGAGCCTGGCTGGTGACCCGCTAAAGCAGTTCAATTCTCGTCTCGAAACAGGAATTTGATTCGCCTACGTTGGTCAGATGGGCACCTCGCTTCGGGCCAAGATCATGACGGGGGTGATTGCCCTCTTGGTTCTTTTTGCCGCTGCTCTCACCATCACCCTTTATTTTGTTAAGGACTCTGGAGAGGAGGTCCGCGGAATTGCCGAATATCACGTTCCCATCATGGCGAAAGTCAATGCGCTGGATGTCTACACCTACGAATTGGAACTCCTCGCCCATGACATGTCGGAGCAAATCCGCGTCATGGAACCGGAAAAGATCCGGCATCACCTTGCCCGTGCCAAGCAGTTGGAGGAGATCATCACCCGTCTCTTCACCGAGTCCATCGACCTCTGCGAAAAGGGCAGCAACGACTCCCGCAACGACATCGAGGACCGTCTGGTCATGGCCAAATTGCTGGGCTCCTTGAAGAATCTCAACCAGCAGACGATGGGTTTCGTCCAAACCGCGATGCAAACCATCGACCTCGGCTCGAAGGGCAAACCCGTCGAGGCCAGGGCCAGCCTTTTAAAAATGGAGGAATACTCCGTCTTGGATCAGATTTTCGAAAAAACCCGTCAGGCCGCCAATCGTCTCATCCTCGATTCCGCCTCTGAGACCGCTGGCAATATTTTCACGATCATTTGGACCAATATCGCTATTTTCACATTGGCGGGATTTCTAGGCCTGATCGTTTTTCTCGTCATCACAGGTCGGCTACAGACCGCTTTTCACCGCCTGACCGTTGCCTTTCGCAAGACCGCCGATGGAGAGCTGACGGATCCCCTGCCGATCACTTCCCAGGATGAAATCGGGGATCTCACGGACTCCTTTAATCACATGGTCGAGCAACTGAAATCGAAGGAGAAGTTGCGCGAGGCCTTCGGCCAGTTCCTCGACCCCCGCATCGTTGCCAACGTTGTCGACCCCTCCACCGGCGAACTGAAAGAGGTCGCGGAACGCCGACGCGTGACGATCTTTTTCTCCGACATTGCCAACTTCAGCACCATCGGTGAGCAATTGACCGCTGCCAGCCTCGTGAAGTTACTCAACCGCTACTTCACTGTCTCCACCCAGGCTGTTCGGCGGCATCACGGCATCGTCGACAAGTTTATTGGCGATGCGGTCATGGCTTTCTGGGCCAGCCCGTTTTCCGAAGGGGAAAGCCATGCGCGGGACGGCTGTTTTGCCTGTCTCGATCTTTTGGAATCCTTCGTCAAAGTTCGTGGGGAAATTCCCGATCTCACCGGATTACGCCGCAACGCTCCCCGTTTCCATGTCCGGATGGCTCTCGCCACCGGGGATACCGTGATCGGCACGGTCGGGTCGGATACCACCAAGTCCTTTACGGTGATTGGGGACACCGTGAACACCGCTTCCCGGTTGGAGGGAGTGAACAAGATCTACGGCACCTCCGTTTTGCTCAACGAGGAGTGCTACCGGTTGGCTGAATCCCACATTGAGGCCCGCGAAATTGACCTCGTCACGGTCTTGGGTAAGGCCGAGCCGGTTCGGATCTACGAACTACTTGGACGGGTCGGTTCTTTGGACGGGGCAACCCAGCGACTGGCCAACCTCTACGCTGACTCCCTCCAGCTCTACCGCGAACAGCAATGGGAGGAAGCCACCAAGGCCTTCCAGGAGTGTCTGCGTATTCGCCCCGATGACGGCCCATCCCTCGAATTTCTAACCCGGATTCCAGCCCTCAAAAAGAACGCCCCCCCGGAAAACTGGGACGGCGTGTGGCAAACCTCCACCAAGTAAGTCCGTTGTCCTCGCCTTACGCTCGCTGAAAATAATCCCGAATGGCTTGGGCGATCTTTTCTCCCACCCCTTCCACCGCCGCCAATTCCTGAAGTCCGGCCCGCGAAACCCGGTCCACCGACCCGAATATCCGCAAGAGGGCCCGCTTACGAACCGCACTTACCCCCGGAATCGCATCCAGTTCACTCTCCTCCATTCGTCTCTTCATCAGAAGCTGGTGATATCCGTTGGCCACCCGGTGGGCCTCGTCCCTGACCCGCTGCAATAGGCGAATGGCCCCATGTTCGTGGGGCAGCACCAGGGGATCCGAGTGACCCGGTCGAAAAATCTCCTCATTCTGCTTGGCGAGACCGATGACCGGAACCCCCTCCCATCCCGCTTGTTTTAATTCCGTCACCGCCGCCCCCAGTTGACCTTTGCCTCCATCGACCACCATGAGATCAGGGGGTTCCACCCCTTCCGACTTCAATCTCCGGCACCTTCGTCGAATGACCTCGGCCATACAACCGACGTCGTCTTGACCTTCCACACCTTGGATTCGGTACCTCCGATAAGCCGGTTTGGAGGGTCGCCCGTTTCGAAACACCACCATCGAAGCCACACTGTGGGTGTCCGAAATGTTGGAAATGTCAAAACACTCAATCCGAGCCGGCACTGCCGCCAGTTGCAGCACCTCCCGTAATGCCTCCAATTCCTTCTCCGGCACCACCGTGCTGGGGAGCGATCGGAAAAACTTTTTTGCGGGACGGGTCGTCTTTTTAAGATCCTCGATCAGGTTCCGCAGGGAGGCCGCCTTCTCGAAGTCCCTCCTCTGCGCCGCCTTCTTCATCTCCTCCTTGAGGGACTCCCGCATCTCCACCGTCTTTCCCTCAAGGAACTCACACGCTTGGGCGATTCGTTCACCATACGCCACCCGGGAAATTTTCCCCATGCAGGGAGCACTGCAGTTGCGGATCACATGATCCAGGCAATGCCGGTAATCTCTTTCTCCGGGGATTTCCGGCCGACAGGATCGCAGCCCGAATTTTTTCCGCATCAGCGAGAGGGTCTGCCGCAGGGCCCCGGAATGCGCAAAAGGCCCAAAATATCTGGCCCGGTCGTCTTTTCGCATCCGCGTAAGCTGGAATTTTGGATACGGCTCATCCGGATCTACGCGAACCAGAAGAAATCTTTTGTCATCCCGGAAACTGACATTGTACCGGGGTCGGTACTCCTTGATCAGCCTCCCCTCCAAAAGGATGGACTCCGGCTCGCTTCTCACCACATGGG
>RGGS01000127.1 GCA_010024525.1 Verrucomicrobiota bacterium
CCGAGCCACCCGCGGAATCACCCTCCACAATATACAGTTCACACTGCTTCGGATCGCGCTCGGAACAGTCAGCCAATTTCCCGGGTAATCCCCCTCCGCTAAAGGCGCCTTTACGAATGGTCTCCTTGGCTTTGCGGGCGGCTTCACGCGCCCGCGCGGCCGTGAGGGCTTTCTCAAAAACCTTTTTGCCTACCCCGGGATTTTCCTCAAAGAAAGTGAGCAGACCTTCATAGACACAGCTCCCCACAATTCCCTCAATCTCCGCATTCACCAGTTTGACTTTGGTCTGCGCATTGAAGCGGGGATTCGGCAGCTTCACGCTGAGCACACAAATCAAACCCTCCCGAACGTCCTCGCCGGTGATTTTGGGGTCTTTGTCCTTCGAAAGATTCTTACCGGAGGCGTACTGGTTGATGGCGCGGGTCAAAGCCGAGCGGAACCCTGAAACATGGGTCCCGCCGTCCGGATTCGGAATGGAATTGGCAAAGGGGAGCAGGGTTTCGTCGTAGCCATCATGGTATTGGATGACGCAATCGACAAAGACATCGTCCTTCTTTTTTTCCACCACGATCGGCTTGGGATGGATGGGCGACTTGGCTTTCACCATCTGCTTCACGAATTCCTCGATGCCGTCCTTGTAAAAGAAGGTCTCGGTCTTTCCGTTCTTGTTTTCATCAGTCAGGGTGATGGACAAACCGGGATTGAGAAATGCCAGCTCCCGCATCCTCTTGGCCAGGAGATCAAACTTGAACTTGGTGGTGTCTTTGAAAATTTCGGCATCCGGCTTGAACGTGATCTTCGTGCCGGTTTTCTTGGACTTTCCGGTGACGCTCAGCTTGGAAGTGGTCTTCCCCTGGGCGAACTCCATGTGATACAGCTTTCCATCCCGGGAAATTTCCACCTCAAACCATTCCGACAACGCGTTGACGCACTTGGCGCCGACCCCGTGCAAACCACCGGAGTACTTATAAGCCCCTTGATCGAACTTTCCGCCCGCATGCAGGTTGGTGAGCACCAACTCCACTGCCGGAATTTTGAACTTCGGATGCATGTCGACGGGAATGCCTCGACCGTCGTCCGAGATGCTGATCGATCCATCCACATGGATCGTGACCTCGATATGCTCGCAATGGCCGGCCAGATGCTCGTCGACCGAATTATCCAAGACCTCGAAAACGCAGTGATGCAACCCACGCTCATCCGGATCCCCGATATACATTCCCGGGCGTTTTCGGACCGCATCCAACCCCTCCAACTTGTCGATTTTTGAGGCGTCGTACTTGGATGTGACGACCACTTTCTCCTTGGATGCCATCGATCGAAAGTATCGAAAAGAGCCCCCTCGACAACCGAAAAATTACTTTTTACTTATTTACAAGTAAATGGTTGAAAGTTACTTACGGATTTTTTTAGGGGCTTGTATGGTGGTTGCGTCCAGCCACTCCCAAAGTAGCCGATAGGCCACCGCCATCAGGGTGGATCCGAAGAATATTCCGAGAAATCCATACGCCAAGAATCCCCCGATCACTCCCATGAAAATAATGCCGAAAGGTAAATTTGTCCCCCGACTGATGAGGTAGGGCTTGGTGAAATTATCCACCAGACCAACCACTCCGATTCCCCAAATCAAATTAAAGATCGCCCAACCGGTTCTGCCCTCGGCGAATAGCCAGAGGACCACAGGCAGCCAGACGATGGCGGTGGAAAGTTGAAGACTCGCAAAGAAAAAACCGGCAAACCCCAAGAGAATCACCTGCGGCACGCCAGCGAGATAAAATCCCAAGCCCATCAGTCCCGCCTGCAGGGCCGCGGTTCCCAGAATCCCAAGCATCACGCTCCGTATGGTCCGGGTTGCCAGATCGAGCAACTCCCCACCCTCCGGACCAAACAACTTTCGCAAGCTGGTGTCGGCCACGCGGGTCAGGCTCTCCCCGCCATGAAAAAGAAAACCACAGATGATCAGCGCAAAGGAAAACTCCAACAGACCCACGCCAATTCGACCCGCGGCACTGCCCAGGCGGGTGGCGATCTGGCGGATCAGGGGATCGATGTCGCGGAAAAACTTTTCCCGATCGTTCGACAGATTGTTCCATTGCTGAAACACAATTCTCCCAAAAGGATATTCCTTCAGCCATTCCGGCGCGGGGGGCACCTCTTCCTTGGAAAACTCCATCAACTTTTGGGAAACGGGCCGCAAGGATTGAGCCGTCACCGCCACCCCATACGTCACCGGTAAAAGACAAAACACCGCCACCAAAAAACTGGCCAGGACCGAGGCCAACACCCGCCGACCCCCCACCCTGGACAAAATCCAAAGAAAGACCGGCCAAGTAGCCACCGTCAGGATCACCGCCCAAAGCAAAGGCCCGAAAAAGGGACGTAAAATGTTGATGCAGGCGAGTGCCAATAAACCGATGGCCAACCCCCCGGCCACTTTCTGAAAGATCGGATCCCGCGATATCATCGGTTCAGCATTCTCGCGTCGTGGGCGCAACAGGCAACCTCACTTCTTGTCGCGGCCTCGCCATTTCCATCGCAACGGACATCCCCCGAGCTGAAAATGATCCCGCACCCGGTTGCTTAGGTACCGCTCATAAGACTCCGACATCAGGGCCGGACTGTTCACAAATCCCATGAGGGTGGGAAGGGGTCCCTCGACTTGGGTGGCGTAATAGACCCTCAGCTTTTTTCCCGACTTTACCGGGGTGCTTCTAGCCTCGGTGGCCCGGAGAAGAACCCGGTTCAGTTCCCCGGTGCCAATTTTCAGCGAACGAGCCTTGAGCATCAAGGTGACCGCTTCGCCAAGGCTCGCGAGACCGGTTTTCCTCACCGAGCTAAGAAAAACCACCGGAACATCCGGGAGAAAGAACAAACCACGCCGCAGGGCCTCCTCATACTGATTTTTGAAATTTGCGCCACGGGTTTTCTCCCCGCCTTGCGCTGCTAAATCCCATTTGGTCACGGCCACCACGCAGGGCCTCTGGGCTTTTTGGATCAGTCCCGCGATCTTTTTCTCCACCAAACCTACCCCTTGCACCGCATCCACCGCCAAAACCGCCAAATGACACCGGTCGATGGCATGAGCCGCCCGACTCCCCATGATCTTTTCCAGGGGATCTTCAACCCTCCGCTTTTGTCTTAGCCCTGCGGTGTCGATGAATAGCACCTCATGTTCCCCGATCCGGGCCGGCACATCCACCGCATCCCGCGTTGTCCCGGCCAAGGGAGCCACCATGGTCCGATCGATCCCCACCCAGGCATTCACCAGCGATGACTTGCCCGCATTCGGGCGCCCGACCACGGCAATCCGGGTGCGATCATCTTTTACCCGTTCCTTTTTGGGCCAAGTCTCCCCGACGTGTTCCATCAAATCACCTACCCCGAGACCGTGTTCGGCGGAGACGGGCATCCCCTGCCCGAATCCCAACCGCTGAAACTCAGAGCTTCTTCCTCCCTGGGTTCCGGGATCCATCTTGTTAATCACCAGCGTGACCTTCTGCCCCGCCCGACGAAGTCTTTTCGCCACCTCGGTATCCAGGACGTTCAAACCCTCTCTTCCGTCGACTACCAGAAGGACCCTTTGGGCCGAGGCGATCGCCAGATCCGCCTCACGTTCCACCGCCTCCTCCAGTCCACTGCCGTCCTCCAGACCCAGCCCGCCGGTATCAATCAAAACAAAAGGTCTTCCCTCCCATTCAGCATCGGCGACCAACCGGTCTCGGGTCACCCCGGGACGGTCAAAAACCAGGGCAATCCTTCTTCCGCATATCCGGTTAAAGAGGGCGCTCTTTCCAACATTCGGTCTCCCCACAATGGCCACAACCGGCCGGGAGGATTCATCCTTGGCCGGGTTCGCCATAAGGGCTCGTGTGTAAAAGCTTCCAACCATGCAGGACGTAAACTCCAAGGGATAGTAAAGTCACTCCACCAGCCGCCCAAATCACCGGCCGGATCCAAGGTTCCCCCGGGAAAAGCAACCCCAGCAAAATGACGGCGATCTGGAAAAATGTGGAGACCTTCCCCGTCCAGTGGGGGCGGATAAAGTGGTAATGATGAACCAAGGTCCCGACCAATAGGGTGCCGGCAACCAAAATCAAATCGCGGCTCACCACCAAAAGCGGGAACCACAGCGGTAAACGCCCCTTTCCGGCGACCCCAATGGTTCCCAACAGCACCACGGCGGTCACCAGCAGAAGTTTATCCGCCACGGGATCAAGAATCCGCCCCAAGGCGCTCCTCTGGTTGAAGTGCCGGGCAATCCATCCATCGATTCCGTCCGAAAATGCCGCCAAAGCAAAAAGGATAACCGCCGCATAATACCAACCGTTTCCCGTATATCCCTCAAGATGGGATTCCTGATGATAGAGCAACGCTCCGGCAAAAAGCGGGACCAGCAGGATGCGTAATAAAGTGATGCTGGTGGCGAATGTCACGCGAGAGCCCCCAGTTGACCCGCCTCCAAGAGTTTTTTTGTTCTCGATAACCGGGCTTTCACGCGGTCGATCCCCAGCACCACCAGAAGAGCAAACAAAGAGGGCCCAACCGTCCGACCCGAAATCGCCGCCCGTAAAAGATGAATCACCTTGGCGGGTTTGGGCAAAGCAGCTTCCTCGGCGATTTT
>RGGS01000128.1 GCA_010024525.1 Verrucomicrobiota bacterium
ATCGCAAGTGGGCCAGGCCTTCCTTAAGTACTCCAGTGCCGGAAAACTGGTGCCGGACGACGTCACGGTAGACCTCTGGCGGCAGCACATGGGCAACATGGTGACTTTGGGAAAGTTTAAGCCGGAAATTGACCACCTGGTGCTTGATGGAATCCCAAGAAATGCCGCCCAAGCCAAGCTGTTGGAATCTGATCTTCAGGTCGAAGCCCTTTTTCATCTGGTCTGTCATGATCGCGCCAAGCTGGAAGAGCGGTTGAAGCGGCGCGCCCTGCGAGACAACCGTCTGGATGATGCCAGTGACAAGGTGATTCACGACCGGTTGCAAACCTATGAAAGGGAGACCAAACCGGTTTTGGAGTACTATGGGGAGAAGAAAGTCAAAGAGATCGACGCGGAACAGTTTCCCTTTGAGGTGACACGGGATATTTTGAACCAGGTCAGGCCGTCGAAGATCGAAAAGACCCAGCGGAAATTGGCTGAGGCCGGCGTTTAGGCGCGTGCGGATTGTTTTTGCCGGCACGGGGGAATTCGGGGTTCCATGCCTTGAGGCTTTGGTAGCTTCCGATCACCACTTCGTTTTATCCGTTCTCACCCAGCCCGATCGACCGGCCGGACGTCAGCAAAAACTATTGGCCTCCCCCATCAAGGAGTGTGCCCTGCGTCATCAACTCCAAGTTTTTCAACCGGAGGATATCAATGCACCCTCTGCCTTGAGCCAGATTCGTTATCAGAAGCCCGATCTGATGCTGGTGGTGGCGTATGGGCAGATCCTGAAGAAGCCGATTCTGGAGCTGCCGGAAAGAGGATGTTGGAATGTTCATGGTTCCCTTCTGCCAAAGTATCGTGGAGCGTCTCCGATCGCAGCGGCGATTCGGGACCGTCAGAAACGCACCGGTGTCACCATCATGCAAATGAACGAGGGGTTGGATACCGGGGACATCCTGGATTTCGTGGCGACCCGGATCCGGCCGGGGGAGACCACCGGTTTGTTGCATGATCGTCTGGCAAAAAAAGCGTCTCTTTTGTTGCTGGATCTTTTGACCAAGACCGAGAAAGGTAAATTAAAGAGAACCCGGCAAAATCATGCGGAGGCTTCCCTGGCTCCACGCATGACCAAGGAGGATGGAAAAATCAATTGGGATAGGAACCCGGAGGAGATTGAGGCGCACATTCGTGCCATGCAGCCTTGGCCCGGGGCCTACACCTGGATTCCAGAAGGCACGGATCAAAAAATGCTAAAAATCTTCTCGGTGATTCTCTCCCGAAGAGCCAAAGGGAAGCCGGGGGAAATTGTGGAGATCAACCCCCATGGCATCCTGGTTGCAGCCAAAAAAGGGGGCCTGCTTCTGCGTGAAGTCCAGTTGGAAGGCAGGAAGCGCATGACCGCGGCGGAATTCGGTCGAGGATCGACCCTGGGTTACGGGGTGGTCCTTGTTTAAGGTGTTTTTTTGATCCAGCGCTCTTTTTGAAGGGCAAGTCGTCGATCCACCAGTTCCCAAGGGCCGGGGTTTTTCCCCGAGGCATAGAGATCCCGGCGACGCAGAATCGAGCGGATGTAGGCCCGCGTGGTGGGAAAGTCGATGGATTGGATAAAATCAGAGGCCCGGAGGGTTTCGTTCTGTCTAGCCCAACGGCGGGCATGGGTGATACCGGCATTGTATTCCGCCAGGGCAAAGACCTCCGGCCGATCCGCATTGGCCCATCGTTTCATCGCCCGGGAGAGGTACCAACTGCCCGCGGCCAGATTGGTCCGGGCATCGAATAAATCCGTGGCTTGAAAGGACCGGTTTCGGGTGGCTTGTGCCCAATCATGGGCCGCGCCGGGGGTTACCTGCATTAACCCCCGCTCTCCGGAGGTTCCCACCGCCCTCGTGTCGAAATCGCTCTCCCTCCAGACCACCGCCCGAAGCAAAGGGATTGGGAGTTCGTGCCGGTTGGCGGACTCGATAATCAAGGGCTCCAGCTCCTGAGAGCGGTGGAGTTCTCCGAGCCAAGAGAGTGTGATCAACGCCAAGGGGGTACAAATGACCGCCAAAGCGGCCAGGATGCGGGGACGGGCTAAAAGCATGAATTCCCATCCTACAGGCACAATTTACCGTTGGGAAAGCGGGGGATACTTGCCGGATGGAAAAAAAAGGAGCAGAGCCTAGGGGTGATCTTACCGCGTTATGTCAAAGTGGCTCCTGAACTGGGGCTGGATCGGCTCTTTGACTATGAGATTCCGGAATCCCTGGCCGGCCGGATCGAGTTGGGACAAAGGCTGCGTGTGCCTTGGGGAAAACGAGACATCATGGCGTATGCCGTCGAGTTTCCCCTTCAGCCCGAAGTGGAAAAGGTGCGGGAAATCGGCGAGATCATCGGGGAAAGACCCCTGATTCCGCCGGGCTTATGCAAACTGGCCAAATGGATGGCGGATTATTATGCGTGCGATCTGGGCGCGGCCTTGCGGACGATTTTACCCGGGCCGGTGCGATCCCATGAGGGAGGAGGAAAAATGGCCTGGTGGATTGAACCGGTGCTGGGCCGTGCAGCGATTGCGGAGGAGGTTCTTCAGGGGGCGAAATCCCAAAAGAAAGCCTGGGAGCATCTGTGCGCCCATGGGGGAAACTGGCTGAGCCGGTTAGTGAAAGAAGCGGGGTTGGGGACCGCGGTATGGAGGGCGTTGGTGGATCGGGGCTTGGCGGAACGACTGGAAAAGCGTTTTGTTTTGGCGGAGGAAAAAGCGGAGGCGGGTTGGGCGGATGCCTCCCGCAGGCCGACTCTGGGGGAGGAGCAGGTTCAGTCCTTGGCGGAATGGAACGAGGAAAGAAAAAAGGAGGAAGGTGGCCGACCGATCTTGTTGGAAGGGATCACCGGAAGCGGAAAGACGGAAGTTTATTTGCAAGCCCTGGATGCGGTGTTGGAGGAGGGGCGTAATGCGATTGTCTTGGTGCCGGAAATCTCGCTGACGCCACAAACCGTCGCCCGTTTTCGCGGGCGTTTGGCGGGTCGCCGGGTTCGTCTTTGTGTCCTGCACAGTGGTCAAACCGTGGCCGAAAGAAGGGAATCGTGGCATGAGATTCGTGAGGGCCGGGCCAAGGTGGTGATTGGCGCCCGTTCCGCCCTTTTTGCCCCCATGGATCATCTCGGATTGATCGTGGTCGATGAGGAGCATGACGGTGGATACAAGCAGGGAGAGGCGCCGCGATATCATGCCAGAGATCTGGCGGTGGTTCGGGGTCGAATGGAGGGGGCTTCCGTCATACTCGGAAGCGCCACCCCCTCTTTGGAGAGCGGATACAATGCGGACCGAGGAAAGTATCGAAGGGTTCGTCTGACCCGGCGGGTGGATGGCGCCAAACTACCCAAAGTTCACGTGGTGGATCTTCGCAAGGAGGCCAAACCAAAATCCGGCGGACCGGTGCTGCTGTCCGAATCGCTGAAGGAGGCATTGCAAAGCCGTCTCCAAAAAGGAGAGCAGAGCCTGCTTTTGTTAAACCGGAGGGGTTATGCACCCAGCGTGCAATGCCCTCATTGTGGTCAGGTGGAAGAATGTGAAAGGTGCGCAGTCCCGATGACATATCATCGAGGGGAGGGTAAACTCCGGTGTCATTTCTGTGATGCAGAAAAACGCGCCCCCACCCAATGTTCGGGGTGCGGCTCCCCGGTCCTTTCCTTCACCGGAGCAGGGACCGAGAGGTTGGAGGAGGCGGTGGTGGCATCCCTGCCCGGGGTTCGGTGGACTCGGATGGATTCAGACAGCATGAAGGCCAGGGGAGCGCACAGGAAGGCGTTGGAAGACTTTCGGGAAGGAAGAACGGATATTCTGCTTGGAACCCAAATGATCGCGAAGGGGCTGCATTTTCCCAGGGTGACGTGTGTGGGGGTGGTGGGAATTGACTCCGCCCTGAACCTGCCAGACTTCCGGGCCTCGGAACGGGTGTTTCAGTTGTTGGTCCAGGTGGCCGGCCGGGCAGGCCGTGGCGAAGTTCCTGGAGAGGTGTTTGTCCAGACTTATACCCCGTTTCATCCGGCCATCCAATTTGCGAGGCATCACGATGTGGATGGTTTTCGCGAGCAGGAGTTGGAATATCGGAAGGCGCATGGTTACCCACCCTTCCGGCGGGTTATCCTGATCTCCTTCTCCGGAGTGAGTGAGGCCCAGACGCGGGCATCCATCCAGCACGTGGCTGGGCGGTTAAGAGAAATATGGAAAGGAGAGAGCGAAGTGCCCGAGCCTGCCCAGGCTCCGATCGCCCGAGTGGAGGGGAAATTTCGATATCAGATCTTTCTGCTGGTGGAAAAAGTGGCTCCCGTGATGCGTGATCTGAAGCGGGAAGTTCTGGCTCAGAAATGGCCAGCGGGAATCAAAGTGGCGGTCGATGTCGATGCCCAGGATCTCTTGTAGGGTTGAGGGAAGACTTCCCCTGAGGCAAAATTCTTGGCGGGTGGATTTTCTTGGCATCGATTTGGAAAGCCACCGGTGCTAGAACTGAGAGCTTGAAGCCACTTTATCTCACGACGGCAATTGACTACGCCAACGCCAAACCCCATCTGGGTCACGCATACGAGAAGGTTCTGACGGACACCTTGGCACGGTTTGCCCGCCGCCAAGGGGTCCCCGTCCGCTTTCTCAGCGGG
>RGGS01000129.1 GCA_010024525.1 Verrucomicrobiota bacterium
CACCGCCTTGGCCGTCACCCTTTTGCCTCAGCGGGGGCAGGCGGTTCTGCAGGTGGTGGAGGAAGGGGGAAAACTTTTTTTTGGGGTGATGGGCATTGTGGTCAAGGCGGCGCCGATCGGTGCGTTTGGGGCGATGGGGTATACCGTGGGTGGTTTCGGTCTGGCGTCTTTAAACAAACTTCTCGCATTGATGATGGGCTTTTATCTGACCTCCGGCATTTTTGTGGTCGTGGTGCTGGGCCTGATCCTGAAACTTTCAGGCATCTCCATCTTTCGCTATCTGGCCTTCATCAAGGATGAACTGCTTTTGGTTCTTGGAACCAGTTCCTCCGAGACCGCGTTGCCCGGAATCATGAAAAAATTGGAAAATCTCGGCTGTGCCCGGTCAACGGTCGGTTTGGTCATTCCGACGGGATACAGCTTCAATCTCGACGGGACCAACATTTACATGACGATGGCAGCGGTTTTTTTGGCCCAAGCCACCAACACAAAACTCGATCTTTCCCACCAAATCGCTTTGTTGGTCGTTGCCATGATCACTTCCAAAGGAGCCAGTGGGGTTGCGGGGGCCGGATTTGTGACCCTCGCGGCCACCCTGGAGGCGGTCCCCGGAATTCCTTTGGAATCCCTCGCCATCCTGGTGGGCATTGATCGCTTTATGAGCGAGTGCCGCGCCCTGACGAACTTCATCGGCAACGGGGTGGCCACCATCGTGATTAGCCGCTGGCAGGGGGAACTGAGCGTCGAGACCCTGCAAAAAAACCTTCAGCGATCGTTGGTTAAAAGTTCCTGATTCCATGAGGCTGCTTTTCATTGCGGGCTTGGTTTGGGCGATGGCTTGGCAGCGGGTGGAATCCGCTCCCGGGAAAATACCGGAGGGGAAAGGAGAAGTCACGGTGGGCGATGAAGGCCGGGCGATTCAGGTCTACACTTATAAGCCGAAGGGATTCTCCAATGGGCCGGTCTTTTTTGTGTTTCACGGAGCCAAGCGCAATGCGGAGGATTATCGCGACTGGACGGTGGCGTTGGCTGACAAACATCACGCGTTGGTGGCGGCTCCTTTGTTTGATCCGGATCGGTTTCAGGCTCACCTTTATTCTTGGGGTGGAATTCTGACCAAGGATGGAAAAATGCGGGATCGTAAGGATTGGTCGTACCCCATGGCCACCGAGGTCATTCAGACCATTCTCCAACGGGAAGGGGATCCCAAGCGCGAGCATTATCTCATCGGCCATTCCGGGGGCGGGCAATTTCTTGCCCGTTATGTGGCCATGGAGCCGGTGAATGCCAAGCGGGTGGTGGCCGCCAATGCCGGAACCTACGCCTTTCCCCGTTTGGATTGGGATTGGGGGTACGGTTTTGGAAAATTGCCCAGCGAACTGCAAAATGAGGCGAGATGGAAAAAAATGATGCAAGCTCCTCTTACGGTTTATCTGGGTCTGGCCGATACTCTTACCGAGGGGGAAAACTTCGATGGCACGGCGGAGGCGAATCGCGAGGGCAAATTTCGCCTGGAAAGAGGCCGGAACTTTTTTGAGTACAGTCGGAAGTTGGCGAAAGCCAAAGGCTGGGAATTCAATTGGACCAAAATCGAGGTTCCCAATGTGGGGCATGACGCAAAACTTATGATCAATGATTTACGAATGGAGAAGGCGTTGGGTTTTTAATAGGTGGCCTGATCGTTCGCCCAAGAGAACCTGATACTTGCATCGCATCGGTTGCCAATTGGGCGCATTTCCCGACACTCGATTTGGTGACAAAAATTCAACCTACCCTGACCACCGAGCGTTTTGGCCGGACGACTCCCAAGAACGCATGGGTCAAGGCGTGGGTGGAGGAGACGGTCAAGCTAACCGACGCGGAGCACGTCTTCTGGTGTGATGGGTCGGAAGGGGAAAAAGAATATCTGACCCAACAGGCCGTGAAGCAGGGCGTTTTGATTCCCTTGGATCCCCAAAAATGGCCCCGTTGCTACTATCATCACTCCAATCCCAACGACGTGGCGCGGGTAGAGCAGTGCACCTATGTCTGCACCCGCCGGCAGAAGGAGGCTGGCCCCACCAACAACTGGATGGATCCCAAGCAGATGCGACAAAAGCTTCGCGGGTATCTCTCGGGAGCGATGAAGGGAAGAACCCTTTTTGTCATTCCGTACCTGATGGGTCCTCCCGGATCCCCGCTTTCCAAAGTCGGCATCGAATTGACCGACTCGATCTATGTGGTGTTGAGCATGCGGATCATGACCCGGATGGGGAACGTGGCTTGGGAGCATTTGGGGGATTCGGATGAATTCAACCGCGGCACCCATAGCGTGCTGGATTGCAATCCGGAGCGACGTTTTATCTGCCACTTTCCGGAGTCCAACGAGATTATCTCCGTGGGCTCTGGATATGGGGGAAACGCCCTGCTTGGGAAAAAATGCCTCGCCTTGCGCATCGCCTCCTTTCTCGGGCGTGACGAGGGATGGTTGGCCGAGCACATGCTGATTCTTTGCGTCGAGGATCCGGAAGGCCGAAAAACCTATGTGGCGGCCGCTTTCCCCTCGGCCTGTGGAAAGACGAATTTTGCCATGATGATTCCGCCTCCCCAATACCGGGGCTGGAAAATCACCACCATCGGCGACGATATCGCCTGGATGAAGCCCGGCGAAGACGGCCGTCTGCGCGCCATCAATCCGGAGAATGGGTACTTCGGGGTGGTGCCCGGAACCAATGAAAAGTCCAATCCCAATGCCATGAAAATTATGGCGCACGACACCATTTTTACCAATGTGGCCCGGACTCCGGACGGGGATGTATGGTGGGAGGGAAAAGACAATCCTCCACCCCAGAACCTGATCGACTGGAAAGGGAATCCCTGGAATCCCAATAGCGGGGAGAAAGCCGCTCATCCCAACAGCCGATTTACGGCTCCCATGACAAACAACCCGGCTCTCGCGCCCGAAGCCAATGATCCCGGGGGAGTGCCCATCAGCGCCTTGATTTTTGGAGGCCGGCGCGCCTCCACCATCCCGTTGGTCTTTCAGGCTTTCAGCTGGTTCCACGGGGTGTTTGTCGGGGCCTCCATGGGTTCGGAGACCACGGCCGCCGCCGCCGGAGCCGTCGGGCAGGTGCGGCGTGACCCTATGGCTATGCTTCCTTTCTGCGGTTACAACATGGGACAATATTTCGACCACTGGATGGAGATGAGGCGGCACATTGAGATTTTGCCCCGGATCTTTCATGTAAACTGGTTCCGCAAGGATTCGGCCGGGAAGTTTTATTGGCCTGGATTTGGAGAAAACATGCGGGTGTTAGAGTGGATTATCGGCCGTTGTCATGGGCAGAAGGATGCCCGGGAAAAGTCGATCGGATGGGTGCCCCGGTTTGAGGACATGAACCTTGAAGGGATGGAGGGAATAAACCGGGAGCGCTTTGGCGAGATGATGAAGATCGATCCGGAGGAGTGGCGTAAGGAATTGGTTTTGCAGAATGAGCTCTTTCTCAAACTGTACCACGATTTGCCCAAAGAGATGGTCTACCAAAGGGAGTTGCTTGTCGCGCGCCTCTGAAGAGTCGACTCCTGGGGCCAGTCCATCCGCTTGGTGGGTGTTGGCTGGGTTGGTGGCCGGAGTGGTGTCGGGGTTGGGGCTGCGGGAATGGTTTCCGGGTAGCGCAGGATTTCTCCAATCGTGGATTCAGCCCTGGGGGGACCTTTTTCTGCGGCTTCTCTTTGTCATGGTCATTCCGGTCCTCTTGACTGCCCTCCCGCTGGGCATCGCTTCGGCGGGAAGTCTGTTTCATCTCGGAAGAACGGCGTTGATATGTCTGGGGATGACCATGCTACTGAGTTCGGCCAGCGTGGTAGTGGCGTTGGGGTTGGTGAATCTATGGGATCCGGGGAAAGCGGCCGTTCCTCATACGGATTGGGGGCAGGGGGTGGCTTTGCCGGAGCATGCGGGTCTTCTGCTCCGCTTGGTGAATAAGATCCCGGATGATCCTTTTGGACTTTTGGCTGGCGTGGTGGGATGTCCCTCATCGGCTCATATGATGCTGATCATTCTGGGGGTGGCAGTGCTTTGGGGGCTCATTCTCATGCTTTTACCGAAAGCTTGGGGTCAACCCTTACATGTCCTCTGGGAGAAAATATTTTCCGTCTGTATGCGGGTGATCGATGGGCTCATCCGGTGGGCTCCGATAGCGGTGTTTAGTCTGACCTGTCTCTCCTCGTTCCGGACGGGTCCGGGTCTGTTGGCTTATCTTGGCACTTTCGTTTTGGCGGTGCTCGTGGCTCTGAGTATTCAGGCCTTCGGAGTGTATCCAGCGGTACTTCGCACGTTGGGAAACTTTGACACGAAGAAGTTCTGGATTGGGGTTAGGGAGCCGATGTCCACCGCATTTGCCACTTCCTCCAGCAATGCGACTTTGCCGGTGACCTTGCGGGCGGCGGAGGGACGACTGGGGCTGCGGCCTCACATCTCGCGCTTTGTTCTCACGGCAGGAGCCAGCACCAACCAGAACGGCACCGCACTCTACGAGGGGGTCACGGTGTTGTTTCTGGCTCAGAGTGCCGGAGTTCAGCTGAGTTTGGGACAACAGGCTATCGTGGCGGGTTGGTGTATTATCGCGAGTTTGGGCACG
>RGGS01000130.1 GCA_010024525.1 Verrucomicrobiota bacterium
CTGGACCGGGAGGATGCGGAGGATCTGATCAGTGCCAGTCTTGGGGAGGCGGGGGTGGATCCCAAGGACAAGCGCTTCCCCAAGCCCGAGGTGTTGGCGGAGATCTTCAGCCTGGCGGCCAACCATCGCACCACCTGTGGGGCCATCCTGAAAAAGCAATTTGGCTACTTTGTGGAACTGGAAAGCTGGATCAGCAAGGTGGGGGAGATTTACCTGCGCCGGAAACGGGAGAGCGCGGCGATGGATTACGACGATCTACTGACGCTCTCCCTGCAGATTCTGGAGCAACCGGATCTACGGGAGCGGTACCGGGAGCGGTTTCAGCATGTGCTAGTCGACGAGTATCAGGACACCAACCGGTTGCAGTCGGACTTCGTCGATGCGATCGGGGCCGGGCATCACCAGATCATGGCGGTGGGGGATGATGCGCAGAGCATCTACTCCTGGCGGGGCGCCAAAGTGGAGCACATCCTGAGCTTTCCCGAACGGCACCCCGGCGCCCGGATGGTCCGATTGGAGACGAATTACCGTAGTGTTCCGCAAATCCTGGATTTGGCCAACCATGCGATTTCCCACAACCCCAAGCAGTTTCCGAAAAATCTCCGTTCTGTCCGAGAGGCGGGGGTGAAGCCAGCAGTGGTGGCTTTGGAGGACGGGGGACAACAAGCGACCTTTGTGGCTCAACGAATCCTCGAATTGCATGAGGAGGGCACGAACCTGTCCGACATTGCCATCCTGTATCGGGCCCATTTTCATGCGATGGAGATTCAGCTGGAACTGACCCGAAGGAATATTCCCTACACCATCACCTCCGGCTTGAGGTTCTTTGAGCAGGCCCACATCAAGGATGTGGCGGCCCATATGCGGTTGGCGGTGAACTCCAAGGACGAGGTGGCGTTCCATCGGTTGGCCCGGTTATTGCCGGGAGTTGGACCCAAATCCGCGAGCAAGATGTGGAATGAGGCGGCTGCCGGAAAGCCCTACGGACAAATCAAGGTAGGGGAGAAAGGTGCCAAAGGCTGGTCGCAGATGGTGGAGACCCTTCGGCAGATTGCCGGAAAGCCGCCCAGCGAGCAGGTGAAGATCGTAGTGGAGGGAAGTTACGGGGACCACGTGCGGGCAAGATACGCCAATGCGGTGAACCGCCTGGATGATCTGAGGCAGTTGGAAGATTACGCCAACGGGTTTACCAACACGGCTGATTTCTTGGCTGAGCTGGCCCTTTTGGGAAACACCGAGACAGAGGTGGCGGCAAGGGGAAACGATCATGAGGGGGAGGCTGTGAGGCTTAGTACGGTGCATCAGGCCAAGGGGTTGGAGTACGGAACTGTCTTTGTCATCATGCTTTGTGACGGACTTTTCCCCTCCTCAAGATCCTTGGAGACGGAGGAGGGAGAGGAAGAGGAACGAAGATTGTTCTATGTGGCGGTGACCCGGGCCAAAGATGAGCTTTATTTGACGCACCCCAGATTGCGAATGGGGAAGGGGGGCGACGCTTGGCAGACCCCTTCGCGGTTTTTGAACGAACTCTCCAAGGAATTGGTCAATGTATGGCGGGTCAAGGGATCGGCCGGGTTAGGCGATTGGAGTTAACCCCGGGTGGTATTCTTACTTGGCCCGACGGCTTCTGGAAAAACCAGGCTCGCCATGGAGGTGGCCCGAAGGGTCGGAGCCGAAATTGTTTCGCTGGATGCTTTCCAGATCTATCGCGGGATGGATATTGGAACTGCCAAACCGACAAGAAAAGAGCGGGAGGAGATCCCGCACCACTTGCTGGATTTGGTGAATCCCACGGAATCCTTTTCCTCTGCAGATTACAAGCGCGAGGGTGAAAGGGTTGTTTTGGACATGCATCAAGGCAATCGCAGGGCCCTCTGGGTGGGGGGAACCGGTCTTTATCATCGGGTGATGACGCAGGGACTTTCCCCCGCCCCGCGGACAGACAAGAAAGTCGCCGAGGAAATTGAAATCCAGGAAACCGAGGAAATGGCGGAGGAGGTGCGTCGGATCGATCCGGAGTGGGCCAAAGGGGCGGATTTACGGAATCGGAGAAGAATGGTGCGGGCCTTGGCGGTCTGGCGCCAAACCGGTAGAACGATGACGGATTGGCAAAGAAACGACACAGTTCCCGGTCTTTTGTCGGGGGCGGGAAACTACGTGCTCCTTCCTGCGATGGGGACTTTATCGAAAGTCATCGAGCAACGCGTCAGGACCATGCTGGAGGGGGGATGGATTGAGGAAGTACGGGTTTTGTTGCGACAGGAGGGGTGGACCGGGTCGCCAGGAAGTCGGGCCATCGGCTACGAGCAGGTGGCGATGCTGATTGAGGGAAAAATGGGGAAACAGGAGGCTTGTGAAAAAATTGTGGCGGAGACACGAGCCTATGCGAAGCGCCAATTGACCTGGTTCCGCGGGCTAACTAGCTTTCAACCTATCGAGATTGATCCCCAGCTTTCTCCCGCTCCCAATGTGGTCGAGATTCTAGTGACGGCTCTGTCCAAATAATCTTTATCGCATGATCATATCCACCAATCGGGACCGGCCTACCGAGCGGGCATTTTTGGTTGGGCTGGAAACGCATAAGTCAGGGCGAATTGAGACTGGGGAATCATTGGAAGAGCTCGGTCTGTTGGTGCAAAGCGCGGGGGGAGAGGTGGCGGATCAGGCCACGCAGAAGCTGGATACCCCCGTGGCTCCCACGTACATCGGAAGCGGAAAAGCTGCGGAACTGGCCAAGGCAGCCAAGGAAAAAAAAGCCGACACGGTGATCTTTGACGATGAGTTAAGCCCGGCCCAGGCCCGAAACCTGGAGGAGATCTTCTCCTGCAAGGTTCTAGATCGGACCCAGCTCATTCTCGATATATTCGCTCAGAGGGCAAAATCGAAGGAAGGCAAACTGCAGATTGAGTTGGCTCAACTGGTTTACCTCTTGCCGCGTTTAACCAGAATGTGGACGCATCTTTCGCGGCAGTCCGGAGGGATCGGAATGCGCGGTCCGGGTGAGACGCAGTTGGAAGTGGACCGACGCAGAGTGCAGGAAAGAATTACCCGATTGGAACGGGATCTGGTGGAAGTCCGAAAACATCGGACCATTCAGAGGGAAGGGCGAATGCGTCAACATTGGCCCGTAGCCGCGCTCGTGGGGTATACCAATGCCGGTAAATCCACCCTCATGAATCGGCTGACTCATTCGGAGGTGCCGGCCGAGAATCGCTTATTCGCAACTTTGGATCCGACAATCCGACAGTTTAGGATGCCCAATGGGGTCAGGGTTTTATTGGGGGATACGGTGGGATTCTTGAAAAAGCTCCCAACACATCTGGTGGAGTCGTTTCAATCAACCCTGGAGGAAGTGGCTTTTGCCGATGTTCTGATCCATGTGGTGGATTCCAGTCACCCCTATAGGCAACAGCAAATGAAGGCGGTGGATGATGTCCTGCGTCAAATAGGGGCGGGGGACAAGCATACCCTGACGGTATGGAACAAAGCCGATCGGGTGGAGAATCGTGCCGCTTTGGATCGCGAGGCCGCCGGGGTGGCTCATGGGGTGGTGATATCCGCCCAAACTGGGGAGGGCATGCCGGCCTTCTTTGCCGAACTGACGACCATGTTGGCGGCCTGGAGCATGCGGGTGCATCTTCGGGTTCCCCAAAGTGAGGGAGCCTTGCTGGCCCTGCTATCAAGGGCGGGAAGAATCCTGGAAAAAAAATACGAGGGAAACGATGTGGAGTTGACGGCGCATATCCCTCCCTTCTTGAGGGGGAAAGTGGCTCCGTTTATTCTGGCTAGCCATGGGGAGAATCCGGGAATTACCGTCGGGGGAGAGACCCCGGGAGCGGTTGATGACCCAGGGGCCCGAGGCCTTGGGGGCGGCGGAGCTTTTGGGAATCCTCCTGCGAACGGGGTTACCGGGTAAATCGGCAATCGAATTAGCAGCCGAGATTCTTGGTTCTCGGGAGGGATTAGGCGGGTTAGCCAGGATTACCCCGCAGACCCTGCAGAAAGAGTTTAAGGGATTGGGTATGGCCAAAGCATGCCAAGTGGCGGCGGCGATCGAACTGGGAAGAAGAGTGGGCGTGGCTGAAGTGGCCGGTGGAATGATGGACACCCCCGCCAAGGTGGAGGAATTAATGGGACCCGAATTAAGAAAAAACGAGACGGCGGTTCAGCCCCAGGAAATCTTGCGGGAGGCGTTGGGCGCTGAGGCAGTCTATTCGCTGGTGGTGGTGCATAATCATCCTTCGGGTGATCCCGCGCCGAGTCCAGCCGATCTGGAATTCACGCGAAAGTTAAGAGATGGGGCCAAAGCGGTGGGGGTCCTCCTTCAGGATCACGTGATTATCGGCGTCGCCCGGGAGGGGCGTTCGGGCTACTATAGCTTCAAGGAAGCTGGATATTTATGAGCCAAGCCAAAGTTCATCCCACGGCTATTGTGGATAAAGGAGCGAAGATCGGATCCGGTTGTGAAATCGGGCCCGGGGCGATCGTGGAGTCTGAGGTCGAACTGGGAAGAAGAGTGGGCGTGGCTGAAGTGGCCGGTGGAATGATGGACACCCCCGCCAAGGTGGAGGAATTAATGGGACCCGAATTAAGAAAAA
>RGGS01000014.1 GCA_010024525.1 Verrucomicrobiota bacterium
CCGCTTCGTGAAATCCACGTGGGTGGGATGGCTCGGAAACGGCTTGCAGATTTTGGCCCAAAACTTCTCCCCGCCCGTTCTTCCGGAAGCCCGTGCGTTGGAGCAATCCCTGGTTGAGTATCTTCCCCACAAGCTCCTCGTTTCGCTGCGGGAAAATTTTGAGTCAGCCTTTCGATTGGGATTGGGTGAGCTGCCCACAGAAGGCAGTGGCTTGGGCTTAGGAGTGTCCCTGTGCCTTCTCTATGCAGCTTTGCAGGGCGGCTTTTATTCCGCCTTTTACCGTCTCCGCGTTTCAGGACCCCCGAGGCTGATCTTGTGGCTCGGCCCTCTGGCTCTCTTATGGTTTTTGAGCAAGTCCGCCCTCGCGGGAGTTTCCCGCGTGATCCTGCCATACTTTCCCTTGGCGACGTCGCCCATCATGGCCCGAGCGGGAGGAGATCAGTTGCGGCAAAGCAGAATTTTTAAGGGGTTGGTTATTTTTTCATTTCTCAGCGCCTTGGGAGCCGTGATCCTCGATCCATCCAAGCCTCTTTGGCCGGCCACGAAAAGTCTGGCTAGCCCAAGTGCTTATCCTTCCTGGGAAAAAATCCGGCTGCGCGCGTACACAGTTTATAAAAATTACGGCCAGCGGGCAGAGGTCTATCGGCCTGCCCGAGCCCTGCTTCCTGCGGGCACTATGCGCTTGGGGTTTTTTAACGGCACGGATGACCCGGTCGCCAGCCTGTGGAAACCCTACGGAACCCTGCAGGTAGAGGAGGTCACCTCTTCAGAGAGCTTGGCCGACCTTCAAAGACGGAAACTATCTTTGATTTTGGCGGGAGAGAGGGGAATTCGAGAGCGCCGCGGCCAAACCCTTGAGGAATGGCAAAGCTCGCTGGGTGCCATCCAAATCGGGAAGGTGACGTTGCAGCCTGCGGTTCAGCGGGGAAACGAGATTTGGGTTCTCCTTGCCATTCCCTTGGGTCCTGACGATGTTGAGCTGCGATGAGCCTAGGGGAGCCACAGTTAACGATCCTGATGCCTTGCCTCAACGAGGCCGAGACGTTGGCCGATTGCATCCGCAAGGCTCAAACCTCCCTTCTTTCCCTGGGCATTTCCGGCGAGGTCTTAATCGCCGATAACGGCAGCAGGGATGGCTCCCAGGAGATTGCCGAAAAACTTGGGGCGCGAGTAGTTCCTGTGGTTGAGAAAGGCTACGGCCAAGCCCTGCGGGGCGGCGTGGCCGCTGCCCGGGGTCACTGGATCATTATGGGGGATGCGGATGACTCCTATGATTTTTCCTCCCTCGGTCCCTTTGTGGAAAAGTTGCGGGCTGGCGATGATCTGGTCATGGGCTGCCGAATGCCTTGGGGTGGAGGAACCGTTCTCCCGGGAGCGATGCCTTGGAAGCATCGCTGGATCGGCAATCCGGTTTTGAGTTTCATCGGCCGCCTTTTCTTTCGCTGCCCCGTGACAGACTTTCACTGTGGTCTCCGTGGATTTCGAAAAGATGCCTTTGAAAAGATGGATATGAGAACCACCGGCATGGAATTCGCCTCGGAAATGGTGATCAAGGCGACCCTTAAGGGGCTGAAGATCAGCGAGGTGCCCATCACGCTTCATCCGGACGGCCGCTCCCGACCACCCCACCTGCGTAGTTGGCGCGATGGCTGGAGGCATCTGCGGTTTATGATGCTTTTTTGCCCTCGCTGGCTTTTTCTGATTCCCGGCATGGTGTTGGCGGGGGCCGGGGGAATATTGCTCTTCCTCCTGGCGTTTGGTCCGATGTTTCTCGGCCGAGTTCGGCTCGATATCAACTCCATGTTGGTTGCCGCCATGATGCTGTTGATCGGTTTTCAACTCTTATATTCCGCGGTTTTTCTTCGCATCTACGGCTTCACCCAAGGATTTCTGCCCGATCAGCCGGATCTTCGGCACTTGTTGCGCAAAATTACTTTGGAAAAAGGAGTGATAGCGGGGCTTTTGGTCGGGGCGGCCGGGTTTTTTCTGCTCCTCTCTGCCTTTGGTTCCTGGATGAAAACCGGCTTTGGTACCCTGGATCCTGTGGCCAGCGCGCGGCAGGTGGTCCCTGCGGTGACCCTGCTGGCTCTGGGGGTTCAGGTGGTGTTCGGAAGCTTCTTCCTCAGCTCTCTGGGAATTAATCGCCCCGTGGATTAAGCCCCCGGCCACTCCCGCATAGGAATCCGACGGGAGAAGACAGGGTTTGGATCCTGATGAAGCAGGCTGATCAAGCTGTCGCTTTTAAAGGGAACGGGCAGGTGGAGAAACTCCGCAAGGCGCAATCCCGATAAGACGGGCCACACGGGTAGAGGGAGAAAACGCGGATTTTTACTCTGAAGACGGGCGAGGGTTTCCAGAATTTCGCGGAATGAAAAAAGTTGGGGAAACGCGGTGACGATAGCCTCGGCGGGAGGGGGATCTTCGCCACGACAAAATGTTTCCAGACCCGCGGCAAGATCCTCAGCATGGCTAAAGGCAAGCTTCTGCCGGCCACCCCCAAAGAGCGGCAACACCGGCAATCTCCCGACCATTCGGCTCAACCGCTGATACATGCCCCTGGGTTCGGAGGACCACAACAACCCGGGCCGCACACAAAAGATTCCCCGCGAGAGGCAAAACCGCTCCACCTCCAGCTTAAGATTCCCGTACATGGAGACGCACCCCGGAAATGCACTCATGGTCGAAATAAAAACGAGCCGAGAAACTTTGGCCGCTTGCGCCGCCATGAAAAGTTTTTGGGCGCCAAGGCTATTGATTTCACGGGCTTCTGACCACTGGGTCAGCTGAAAATCATGCGCACAGTGAATCAGTGCTTCCACCCCATCCAAGGAAGAAGCGGGGACGTCCTCTCCCAAAACAAACCGGTACCCGTGGACCCCGGCCCCTGACCGAGTCCACGACTGGGTTTCCCAATTCCGAGCTTGAAAGACCCTCATAAAGACAGAGCCCAAAAAGCCACCCGCCCCGGTGATAATCACTTTCGGCTTCATCGCCGCATGAGGCCGACCTCCGCGGCGATTCGGTGGGCGTTGGCCATGGCCGTCAGCGTAATGGTCGTCGCCGGGATGGACGGAAAAATACTGGAATCCACCACGTGCACCCTTCGAAGCCCGAAGGGCCTTCCCAAAAGATCCGAGGCGGCCTCTCTTCCTTGGATCGAGGCCCGCATGGGCAGGCTTCCGCCGCTGTGGAAACCCCTGCCCGGTGCTCCCATTTGCAGCATGGGCCAAATGGGCAGAAATCCCGTCTGCCAAGCGTGGCGGCTGAGCTTGGCAAGAACCGACCGAATCACCCTGCGGGATCGTGGATTGGGTCGAGCGAACAGGGAAATTTTTCTGGTCCCCTGCATGTCGGAATCCAACGACATTTCCATCGTGCCAGAGTCATCGGAATGAAGATATCCCTGCAAAAAGGCTAGCCGTCCTTCCGCCCTCTCCATTAGAAATCCCAGAGAGTGCCGCAGGGGGCCGAGCTTCTGCTCCATCAGGCGATGAATCATATCGTTATAAGTATAGATCTGCAGATGGATGAGTCGGGAACTGATTGCCCCGGGAAGAATTTCCAAAAAAAGCTGTGCCAAGGTGTGTAGTGGCTCGCTTCTCGCGTTTCGGACGGAATCGAGAAGAAAAAGAGGAGCGGTAAAATATTGGCTGTCGAGAAATTGGGCGGATTTTTTGGGGCTGGTCGAGGACCCCAGCACCAAAGCCGTCGAGGCAAGGGTGCCCGCCGCCAGAAAAAGCCTTTCCGTTTCACTCCGCCAAGCTTGCCCATCCTTCAGATTCTTGCCCCAAACCTCGACCCGATCCGGCCTTTCGTGAAATCCCTGCACTTCGATCCCATGCTGATAGCGGATTTTTCGGTCCCCTGCCCACTTCAGGATCGATTTTCGCGATGAATAAATCAGGTCGTAAGGGCAACCATACATACACATTCCGCATAGGACGCAGCTTTGCGCATGGGAGGGGGGATAGGCCGGGTGATAGGAGAGCCGATTGACCGAGTCGTTTTTTTCTCCGGCCCTGACCATTAGGCGGCTACGCCCCCAGCGAAATCCCGCTTGCGCTAGATTTTTCCGGTGACTTTCCATCCTTTCCCGCACATTTTTGGCCTGATTCGATTCCCCCAAGGCATCCGGCTCCGGGTGGTACAGCGGAAACATTTGTTCCAAGGAATCCCGAACCCCCGCCAATCCCGTCTCCCCAAGAATGGCCTGATAATGAGAAGCCCAAATGCTGGCAGGAAAAGGCCATTCCCCGATTTCCCTTTCCCAATAAGGAAGAATACTGGCACCCCAAACTGTGCTCAAACCGCCGAAAGCAAGCGAGGGCTGATACGCGGCATGCATATTCCGGAAGGGCCCGTCGGGATCCGAGCGGTACGCTACCCTGGAGCCAAAATAAAGTTTGGCTGCAACTCCGGCCGTTGTGGGGGTCATGGTGGAGCGCAACCAATCCACATCCTTCTGAGCCCAGGCCCCTGAATCCACCCGGCCCATGGATGCGGCCCGCTCCGCTAGGGGCGATTCCAGCTGTTCCCCCGAATCAACCACCAAAGAGCCCGGCAAAGCCTGAGCCGCGGCCGCCGCCGCCGGTCCCGATCCAAGAATTAGGTATTTCTCCATTTTAGAATAGACCCCCCATCACTTCATTTTTTCCCCGCGTAAATCATGCCACCACCGAAACCAGATATCTCCTTGGTCGGTTGGGTCAGCATGGGGTAAAGCCGCTTTTTGCCACCAAGTAGAGGTATGGCACGTTCTCCACGGGGAGAGCCACCCTATTTTTGCCGTTAAAGCCCCGTCTTTTGTCTTTCTCCATTTGGATTCTTTTCTCCGATCTGCGTGTTAGCATTCCTCAATGACCTCTCTCTTCCAGAGGCTATGGCAAGCCTCACCCTCCTCGTTGAACCGCGCACTTCTCCGTCGAATCCGACGGCTCTCCGCCCGCCGAGAGTGGAGGACCGTGACCCAGGGACCTTTGACGGGTGTCGAGTTGTGCTTTGAGGGAGATTCAGAGGAGATTGCCCGACAAATGGTCGCCGGGGAACATGATCGGTTTTTTTACGAGGACCCCAAAGTTAAGCAAGCCCTGCCGCACTCTTTATGTTGGGACGTGGGCGCACATTTCGGCTATCACTCCCTGACCTTTGCCTCGCTGGGCGCCACAGTAGTCGCCTTTGAGCCTCACCCTCAAAATGCGGCGCGCTTCAGGCTAAACCTGGGTCGAAACCCGTCTTTGGCGGGTCGAATCCGCCTGAGGACAGAGGCGCTTTCGAATCATGACGATGTAGCGGAATTTATCCTGAGCGATGATTTAACGGGACCGAGCAGTGGCAGTCATTTGGCTGACGCCACCAAGCCCCTCAGCAGGGTTGTTTACCGAAACTTCCAGCGTGCACGGGTCAACACCCGCCGGGCCGACTCGCTGATTGCGGAGGGGGAAGAGTCTCCCAGCGTGATCAAAATAGACATTGAGGGTGCAGAATTACTCATGTTGCAGGGTGCCCGGGAGTTGCTGCGGAGAAAAAAGCCGCTTTTGCTACTTGAGGTCCATCATATCCATCTCATGTTTCACCTCCGCCCCTTTCTGGAGGAATTTCAATACAATCTACACCTGGTCGAGGGGGCGGACGACTGCGCCTCCCGTTGCTTTGTGATTGCGACCTAGTTCCCTAGTTCTTATCGTCGCGCGATTGGATGTGGTTGGGGGCGACTGACGACACGGATTTTTTAGGCGCAAGCCTGCCAAATCTAAATCTGCACAACCCACTCCAAAGGAATTCGCAGTTTAATCATGGCACCCCGGAATTGAAGGGATAGAATTAAGCCGTGAAGTTGGAGCACGCGACTGCTTGGAGCCTGTTGCCGATCCTGACCCTTTCCATCCTGAGCGTGGCAACCGTTCCGATTTACTATCATTCCTTGGGCTCAGACTACTACGCTCTTTGGTTTGCCATCCAGACCATGACTGGAACTTTTGGATTTATGGATTTAGGCCTTGGAGTGGCCACCGGACGATATGTTGGCGTGGCCTTGGGACGAGGGGATTTTTCCGCGGCAAGGGAAACCTGGGCATCCGGCAATCTTTTTAATCTTTTTCTACTTGCCGTCATGGCGGCCATTTTTGCCAGTTTTGGTTCTTGGTGGGGACCGCGCTGGTTCTCTTTCCCCTCCACCGAAAGGCCCCTTTTTGTGCAGTGCGTCTGGTGGAGCGCTGGGTCGCTTTTTTTGAATTATTACGGTCAGGGGTGGCAGGTTCTTCTGCAGGCTCATTTGGAATTCCGGTGGTTAGCCCTTAGCCGGACCCTGTTCTCTTTGATGACCGGATTGGGGATGGCTTGGTGTGCTTGGGCCTTTCGATCCCCCCTACCCTGCATCATGTTAGGAACCACCATCGCAGCACTGCAACTGGGCGCCATGGTTCATCGAGCCAAGTCCAAGCATCAAATGGGTTTCTTTTTCACGCTGGCTCGTTGGACCCGCCTAAAAGAAATGCGGTCCTATACGGCCAAAACATTTTGTTCCCTCTTAAGCGGAGCAGCCCTGGGCTCCCTGGATCGCTGGCTCTTGGGCCGGATCGCCGCCTCAGATGCATTTGTCGCTTATAATATCGGCTCCAATCTGGCGGCGCGCGTGCAAGGCCTCAGTGTCGCGGCCATGGGACCCATTTTTCACGGCAGCACCCGGGGGGTTGGTCAGGGCGACCGCGCCCAACTCGCGGATATTTACCTACAATCCCTGCGGATGATGGCCCCCGTTTATTTGGCGGGAGCCCTTTGGGCCACAGCTTGGCAATGGCCGTGGCTGCAGGTATGGCTGGGGCCGGAGGCGGCGATGCGGGTCGCACCTGTTCTGCCATATCTTCTTTGGGCTGCTGCCTGGTCCGCTCTGATGAATATATCAGGCGCACAACTTGGACCCCTTAACTTGGTGGGCTTTGGCACATGGGTCCAATCTTGCTCCTGGCTCTTGAGCGGTTTTTTGTTGTGGATCGGTTGGCGCATGGATGGATTGGCGGGAGCCGGTGCCGGCCTCATGTTGGGCAGAGTCTTGCTGTTCTTTCAGGATCGTCGGGTCCGCCGGCAGCTTGGAGTTTGTCTTCCAGATGGGGCTTTCCTAAGCCGGATTTTACTTTTTCCTGGCGCCACGCTTCTGTTTTGGCTGCCCGCTTCCCTCTTCTCTCTTCCCCTGAAAGCTCAATTGGGCCTGAGCCTTGGCCATGGACTGTTCTTTGGCTGGCTGATCCTGCGTTTGCGGAGACCCTTCGGCAAAAAGGGATAACCGGTGAAGGTCGCCGTTTTCCTGCATGGGTTGGGTCTGGGTGGCACCGAAAAAGCCGCTGCGATTTGGGCAAAGAAGTTGGCGGACACACCCCCGGTCACGGCCATCAGAATCGCATCCCTGGAGGACGGCCCCCGAAGGGGGGAGTGGGAAAAAGAGGGCCTGCACGTGCAAGTTGCAGATCGCGATGCCTTGCGGAAGACCATCGCCTGGGCCGATGTAATCCATTCCCATTTTCTGGACGTGCCCGCCGCCTCCACTTTTTTGACGGACGCCATCCAAAGATCCGGCCGAAAAATTCCGGTTGTGGAGACGAATGTCTTCGGAAGGATTTCTTCTCTTCCCACAGAACAGACTGAGGTCAGTCACCGATTGTTTATCTCCTGGATCAGCTGTGTGCAGGCCGCACGTCGCTCTGGCCTTACCCTAGATGCCGCTTTTTTTCGCCGGCAAGGTGTGGCGGTTTATCCGGTGGAGGCATGGTCGGCGCCCGAATTGCAGTCTCTCCAACGGGAGGCTCAAGATTGGCGAAATGCCGTGGGCCTGAATCCTTCGCATGTGCTGTTCGGCAGATTCTCACGGCCTGAACCGAACAAATGGGAGGCCATGATCTTGAAGGCATTTCTTCGTGCTTACCGGAAAAATTCCCTGATCCGCCTCTTGTTGCGGGAACCCCCCCCCGCCATCGCCTCAGAGCTAATCCGCCGAAATCTCGCGGCGGGAGTCGGCGAGACGGACCCACGAAAGCCGGTACTTCTCTGGCCTGTAACCGCAGACCCCAGGCAACTGGCGGTTAGCCAGTCTGCCTGTGATGTCACCCTGCACACCTCGAGCATCGGAGAAAGTTTCGGATATGGGATCGCCGAACCGATGGCCTTGGGAAAACCGGTCATTACCCATTCGGTGCCGTGGCACGATCAGGCTCAATTGGAATTGGTCCAGCCCGAAAAAACTGGCCTAGTCGCCAGCATTACCCCCTCTTTGGCCAACTCTATTTTGGAACTCGCCGGGAATCCGATTTGGCGGGAGGCTCTGGGGCAAGCCGCCCGGCAACATATCCTTAAACTTGCCGACCCGGGGATCTCCGTGCATCGACTGGTGGTTGCGTTGCGATGTGCCATGGAAAATTCCGAAAATCCTGCGGCGCTGAGGGATAGCGAAAGAGCTCAAAGTACAGCTGCTTATTTGGACCAAACGCAGTGGGGCTCGGGCCTGGCAGAGCGATTGTACCTTGCCAGTAAAGCCGCCTGGGTGGGAGGACTGCGTCTACAGAGAAAACTACGGGGTTTTCATAAACCAGCGGTGGAAAACTGACCGTATCCCTAGGATACTCCCTCCATGCCCGGCATCACCCTAGTGGTTTGCTTGCGAAACGAGACCGCCAACTTGGCCCGACTTTTGCGACATTGTTCCGGGTGCTTCGATGAGTTGCTGGTGGTTCATGATGGCGCGGAAATTGTACCGACTATGCAAAAATCAGCCGCTCGCTGTGGAACCGGGGGTCTTGAGAGGGCGGGGGCACCCCCAGCCCAAATGGCCATGGATTACGCCGCCCTCAAAAAAGGAAAGAAAGGTCCTGAGGGCTACCGCCTCGTGTCAGGCAACCGCACCCAAGGAAGTCTCGGAAAATTAGTTGCACGTTACCACGGTCGTCTCTACGAGGGCCCCCGATGTTTCCAACAGGAGCCGCATTGGCCCTTTGCGTGGTGGCAAGCCCGCTATGCATGGATTTTGCGCCTGGATGCCGACGAATACCCCAGCGAAAAAATGAAGGCCTGGTTGAATCTTTTTCGTAAAACCTCATCGGTGGCAAAAAACCTGAGCGGCTTCTCCTGCTTGTGGCCCTATTGGGACGGGAAAAGAGAGTATTGTTTCAGCGAATCCGAGTGGCGGCCCTTCCTCATCCACAAACATCGCGCCTCCTTGATCGGCATGGCGGAACAAGGGCCCATCCCACAATCTCGTTGGAAGAGGACCGGGCTGGTTCTTCATCACCGGCCGGATCGGCCGTCTTTCGGTTTGTCTTATGTTTTTTTGCGCCGCCAGTCGTATCGCTGGCGGCGCTGCATCGCGGCTTCTCTCACACTTCGTCCCGTCGATCTCCCCCGCTGGCGATACAACCGGAAAACCTGGCCTGTTCATTGGGCGCAGGTAATTGCTAACCCGTGGACAACGGGAATCCGTCGTTGGGCGAGTGTTTTGTTGGCCAATTTATTTTGGGCTCCTCGCCGAGGCATCAAATTTTGCCAATCAGAGCTCTTGGGAACCCCCTTTCATCAACTCAGCATTTCCTGGACTTACGGATTTTATAAGCTTTTGGGCTGAGTGATTCCTTCGCGGAAAAGCTATGCTTAGTCGGGTATCCGTCCCATTTGGAGTATCGCACCATCCAAAAGAGAAAATGGGCAATCCTTGCCCGGGGCGAGCCATCCGGGTTCCGTTGGTTTTGTGGCTTCCCCAGGGCGACCAGCAACCGTCCACCACTATCCCTAGCTGTGGTCGAGCGCTTTATCCTGCAGCTCAAGTGCATGAAAAGTCTGCTCCGGATTTTCCCCTTGGAACAGTTTTTACTACTGCGCTAAAAAGACAGTTAAGTAACTTTGCGATCGTTTAAAGGTCAGGAAAGTAGCGGTGGTTTGCTTATGGAAAAAAAGAGTTCGCGGATTGGATCTATCAAGGGTTCGCTACCCACACTTCGTGTGGGAATGTGCACGACGGATAACCGGGATCATTGGAGAAAATACCACCTACCTGAACCCGTTTTTGGGCCGGCGATTGCCGCCGTGTTAGAGGGACTTTCCGCCTTTCCCGGGGAGGTTGAGATCCACGTCATAAGCATCACCCAGAAGCCTCTTTCCGCCCCCCCACAATTGGCCACAAATATTTTTTATCATTCCTTGGTGGTTCCCAAGTTGGGTTGGTTGCGAACTGCTTACCAAGGCTGTATCCGTGCCGTTCGTTCCAAGGTGAAAGCTCTCCACCTTGACCTAGTTCACGGCGAGGGAACGGAGCGTGATTGCGCACTGGAGGCGGTATTTTCCGGTCGTCCAAATCTTCTGACTCTCCACGGGAATATGCGAGGCGTGGCTCGGGCCACCCATGCCCGGCCTTTTTCCTACTACTGGTTTCAATCCTGGCTTGAGGTCTGGGCTCTCCGCCGCACGCGTTTGGTTTTTTGCAACTCCTCCTACACAGAAGACTGGGTACGCCCCCTTAATCACAACGTTCGAAGATTGCCGAATGCGGTCCGAAAAAGTTTCTTCTTGGACTATCATCCACCCCGAGCGGCATTAGGGGAAGGGCTTCGATTTTTGGTGATTGGCCTTATCAGCCCCTACAAACAGCCGCTGGAGATTCTTCGCATGTTGCACCAGTGGAGGATGCGGGGGGCGCCGGCTTTTAGCTGTCTGTGGGTGGGATTGTTTTCCGGAGATAAGAATTACACAAAAAGGTTTTCTCAAGAAATGGCCAGCGCCGAGGCTGCCGGCTGGGCGCGCTATCAGCCCGCCATGAACGAGGATGAGTTAAGGGAAGCAATGGACGGCTCTGATGTTTTGCTTCACATCCCCAAAGAAGAAGCTTTTGGATTGGTGGTGGCCGAGGCCATGCTGCGTGGCATGCATATTGTGGCCGGCAAGACGGGAGGGATTGCAGATTTTCATGAAATATATCCCGGCATCCAATTGGTTTCCCCGAACTCTCCGGAGGATTGGATGAGCGCGTTGTCCGGGTTGGGCCGGAACCGACCTCGGCGAATCCCCCGAGAATCTTGGGTTGCCACGCGTTTTCATCCTGAGGAAATTGCTCGCCGCCATTTGGAGGCATACCGCACTCTGGTCCCAGCCTCATGATCAAATCACCATCCAACCAACCTCTAGAGGGTCAGTTGAATGAGGCAGAGCGTGCCCAGATTGATGAAGCCCTCTCCTCACTCCTAAAAGAGCGCCCTATCTGCTTGGAAGTCGGCACATATAAAGGGGGGGGAAGCACCCTGAGGATTCTCCGTACCCTAGCCAAGGGGGAGGGCCAACTCTATGGGATCGAAGCCTCCCCCGAAATCTTCTCCGAGATGAAGTCGGGCTTGTTGGCCCAAGAGCCAGAATTGTGTCAGCGCTTCATCCCTCTATGCGGGTTTTCCCAAAAGGTCCTTCCCGACCTTTTTTCACGCCAGAAAGTCCCCCGGGTGAATTTCGTTTTTCTGGATGGAGGCAACAACCCCAGGGAGCAGATCGAGGAATTTGATTTGTTGGATCCACGCATGCCGGTGGGCTCCATCCTGATGGCGCACGATGCCCTTTTGCGCAAAGGGAAGTGGCTGCGCCGCATTCTTCCTCTTCTGGATCACTTTGAGACGAGGATTCTGCCACTCAGCACCGAGGGTCTCTTGGTGGCGAAAAAGTTGCGAGACCGGCCGACCCGTTGGTCGACCACTAAAGCCAAATGTATGCTTTTTCTAAATCAACTGGCCCCCCTGGAATTGGCGGCCCGTCTCGTTCCCGCCGGAATACGTGCCCTGCCCTTCCGCTTTTTACCCCGCAGATTCACTGCCTGGATCGCGGACGGCCGCTCGCTCTAGCGTCCCCTTCGCAGCTGCCACTGCCAGTTGGCGGGCAAGCAATGAAAAGCTTTGACGATTCTTCTCCGCCATGGAGAGCCCGAGCTTTCCAGCGCCACGTAATCAAGTTCTGTCGCCCAGCGCGAAAACTGGGTTTCGGCGGAGGGCCACACGTTCAGGCGCCCGGCCCGGCTCCAGCTAAGAGGGCGAGTCTCATGGTGGTCCGGCGCATACTGCAAAGCATATTGAGCGTAGAACTCATACTCGCTGAAAAGATTTCCATCCCTTCCTTTGAGATTGTTTAAAATCTTCCAGGGCCAACTCCCTGGACCCGGAAATCTTGTTTCGATCCGTTCAAGCAGCGCCTGCAAGGTGGGCACATGGATGGGCATTTGTTGCGCGATAAACGACCTTCCGGAGTGCGGAGCTTGCCCTACAAGATGGCGGTAGTTTTCGAAGTAGGGCGTATGGGGGCGCGTGGCCCGCTCTATTTTTTCCCTCGTTTCTGCATCCAAAAGAACCCCACGGGGCGGAGCAGCCGCCTCCATGGTAACGGGGGTCAAGAGAGCTTTTCCCTCCGGTCCAAAAACCGCAAAACGTCGCAAGGGAACCGTGTCCGCATCCCAAATGAGATAGCGCGGGATTTTGGGCCGGATCTGGGGATAGGAGAATTTCAAAAATTGCTGAAAATACCAGCCGGCCCCTTGGGGAAACCCGGGCAGCATCAATTTCCGACGGAGATTCTCAAGTTTCAAGTCGGCAAACACCTCGTCCTCATCAACACATTCCACCTCCGTCCCAAGCCGATTTCGGATCCGGGGAAAATTCACCTTCGCCGTGAAGACAATTAGCCGCCGGTGAGGCAAAAACTCCTGGAGGCGAGGCAGGGCAAAACCGAGGGTCTTTAAATCCTTCAGTCGACAGGCGGTCACGATGTCGTATTCAAGGTCTGGTTGCTTCATGGTCGTATATTGCGT
>RGGS01000131.1 GCA_010024525.1 Verrucomicrobiota bacterium
GAGTGTTCCAGAAAAACCATGGTGGAGGCCGTCATTTTGGACCAAGGGAAAAGAAACATATTGTGCCCGAACGTTGCCGGCCAATCGGGCACCGCCATCCCTGCGACTTTGCTGGTCACCTGCCCGCCCAGAGTGATCAACACCAGGATTGAGCCGACCAGAAAACAGGCGGACCGGTAGGCGGTCATGGCCGCCGGGCGGGTGTTCATCCCGCGTGAACCGGTCGACGGGCAGGACTGCCCGAACCGGCATCAGGAGCAGGAGGTTCGTTCTGCATGACAAAGTCCCTGGAATGACCTGGCAGGCTGTACTCGTAAGGTCCGTGATAAACCGTGGGGGTCACTGCAAAGTTGCCGTGCCCGGGAGGGGAATCCACCGTCCACTCCAACGTGGTGGCTTGCCATGGGTTTTTACCGGCCGGCTGACCATGCTTGAGGCTTCGGAAGAAATTCCAGAAAAAGATCAGCTGGGAGAAACCCAGCCCGATGGCCGAAAGGGTGATGAACTGGTTGATGGGCTGTAACGAACGCAAATGCTCGTAAGCCGTCGGATCGGCGATCCGGCGCATCATTCCCCCCAAACCCACGTTATGCATCGGGAAAAAGCACAAATTAAAGAAAACAAAGGTCAGGGCGAAGTGAATCTTCCCCAAGGTCTCGTCCAACATGCGGCCGAACATCTTCGGATACCAGGTGTAGATGGAGGCAAAAATGGCGAAGATGCTTCCCCCAAAGAGCACGTAATGAAAGTGCGCCACAATGAAGTAGGTGTGGTGCACAAAAATATTCACCGGCGTTGACGCCATGAAGATTCCCGAGAATCCACCGATGACAAACATGGCCACAAAGGCCAAGGCGTTGAGCATGGCTGTGGTGAATCGGATGGAGCCCCCCCAAATGGTGCCAAGCCAATTGAAGGTCTTGATGGCGGAAGGAACCGCGATCACCATGGTGGAAACCCCAAAAGCAGCCGAGAGCACCAGGTTCATTCCCGAAACGAACATGTGATGCCCCCAGACGATGAATCCGAGGAAGCCGATGGCGATCATGGCGAAGACCATGGCCTTGTAACCGAAGATGGGTTTTCGGCTGAAAATGCTCAGAACATCGCTGGCCATTCCCATGGCCGGGAGAATCATGATGTAAACCTCAGGATGGCCAAAGAACCAGAATAGATGCTGCCAAAGAAGCGGTTGGCCTCCTTTCGCGGGATTAAAGAAGCTGGTGCCAAAATTCAGGTCTAGGATCAGCATGGCGCCGGCCGCCGAAAGAACCGGCACGGCCAAAAGAAGAAGAAATGCCGTGATGAAAAGTGCCCAAACCGTCAGCGGCAAACGGAAGAAACCCAAACCAGGAGCGCGCATGTTGACGATGGTGGTGATGTAGTTAAAGGCTCCCATAATCGAGGCCAGCCCGTTGATGAAGATTCCGGCGGCCCAAAGGGTCTGCCCCATCTTGGTTCCGTTGTAGGCGGCCACCGTGCTCAGCGGCGCATAGGAGGTCCAACCCCCGGCGGCGGCCCCCCCGGCCACAAAAAACCCGGCCAGCATGATCAGTCCGGAGGCCAAAAAGAACCAGTAGGAGAGTTCGTTAATCAACGGAAAAGCCATGTCCCCTGTCCCAATCTTTAGCGGAATCAGGTAGTTGCCGAAAGCGCCGATGAGTAAGGGCATGACCACCAAAAAGACCATCACGGTGGCATGCATGGTGAAAAGGGCATTGTAAAACTGCGGATTGATAAAGGGCAGCGACATAGGATTTCCCACATCGCCGTTAGGCATCACCTGAGTCGAGGGATAAGCCAACTGCCAACGGAGGAGGAGCGCCAAAGCGCCGCCCACCAAGAGAAAACCCAAGGAGGTGAAAAGATACTGAAGGCCGATGATTTTATGATCCAGAGACCAGATGTATTTTTTCCATCCCGTGGCTTCCTCATGACCGTGGCCATGGGCCTCGGCAACGTGCGATGCGGCGATTGTGCTCATATATGGATCTCCTTTTAACGTCCGGCGACAGCGACCGGGGTGGAACTGTTGGCTTCCGATCCGGCCGTGGTGGCCGGTGCCTTTCCTTTGGCCCAAGCCTCATATTCCGGCTCCGGAACGACGGACAACTTGCCAAACATTTTGTAGTGTCCCTGCCCGCAAAGCTGGTTGCAGGCTAACTGAAAATGTCCCGTGGCCTCCGCCTTGAACCAAACGAAATCGTAGACGCGGCCTGGAACCATGTCCTGATAGAGACGGAATTCCGGAACATAAAAGGCGTGGATCACGTCTTTCGAGCTAAGATACAGACGGACGGGACGCCCCACCGGAAACACCAATTCCCCGTAGGTGGTGAAATCATCGCGCCCATCGGGATCCTGCGGATCGATGCCGAAGGGATTATCTTTGCTCACCTTGGAGGCCGTCATTTTGGCCAGCTTACCATCCGGGCCGGGATAACGGACGTTCCAGCCAAACTGTTCTCCCACCACGGCAACGGGAAGGGCATCGGCCGGGGGAGTCCTTAAACGCATCTGGGTCCACTGCTCGTTTCCGTAAATGGCCAGAGCGAGGAAAATAAATACCGGAATGGTGGTCCAAATCACCTCGAGGGCGCTGTTTCCATGACTGTGGATGGCCGGGACCCCGGGACGGGCGCGGTACTTTACGATGAAATAGATCATTACGGAAAAAACGGCCACCGCCGTGATCCCCGTGATCCAAAGAATGACATAGAAAATGAAGTCGATCTCATGACCAAACATGTTCACATTGCGGGGCAACCACCAAACGCTGGTCTGCCGGATTTCGGCCTGTAAGGGGGAAAGGGTCGATAGAAGTAAGGAGGACGGCATCCAAAGCCTGCGGAGGAGAGAACGTGGCATCCGACGAGTTTCCAATGGTTTCTCAGGATTTCAACCCCCTTCCCATGTTCGGGAGCGAGAAATCAGGCCGGGCGGCAACGGAAATACTTCCCTCCGAGGGAAAAACGCAATCTTTAAGAAACCTAATAGGCAGGTGTTATCGGTTAATACTTCTAATGCTTTCTTGAAGAGATTCCATGAAACCCGCAATTTTGAACATCAACTCCAACCCAAACCTCTGATCTCAACCGATTTCCCCATTCCCCACCTCTCATGGCCAATATTTTCCCACGCTGGACCAACTGGCTCCCGATCAAGATTTTGGTCTGTGTCGCCGTGGTGGCCGCCAGTGTGATCTCTGGCATGGCATACTACTTTACCCCCAAATACACGAGGGTTGGCTATCAACCCACTCAGCCGGTGGCCTTCGATCACTCCCTGCACGTCAACCAACTCGGAATGGATTGCCGTTACTGTCACACCGGGGTGGAAAAATCCTCCCACTCCAACGTTCCTGGAACCCAGACGTGCATGAATTGTCACACCCAGATCAAATCTTTGAGCCCAAAATTGGCTCCCATCCGCGAATCGTGGAAAACCGGCAACCCCGTTCCCTGGGTTCGGATTCACAAGGCGCCAGACTACGTCTACTTCAACCATGCGGTTCACGTGAACCGGGGCGTAAGCTGCGTGGCCTGCCACGGCCAAGTGAATCACATGGAAGTCGTCTACCATGCCAAACCCCACAGCATGGGCTGGTGCCTCGAATGCCATCGCGCCCCGCAAAATCACCTTCGCCCGCTGGACCAGGTCACCAACCTCGACTGGAAACCCCCGGCCGGGACCACCCAGCGGGAGTTGGGGGAAAAATTCGTCCACGACTGGAACGTGAACCCTCCTGTCAGTTGCAGCGGGTGCCACCGCTAAGGTTAAGATGAAACGAGCCATCCAACATCCCGCCTCCTCCGCCACCGGACGCACCTATTGGCGCAGTTTGGGGGAATATGCTCGCACTCCGGATTTTGAGGAATGGTTGCACCGGGAGTTTCCTGCCGGGGCTGCCGAGTGGGACAATGATCCCCTTTCCCGCCGGAGTTTTCTCCGGTTGATGGGAGCCTCACTGGCTTTGGCCGGCTTGGGCCTCTCCGGTTGCCGTCGCCCGGAAGCTCACTTGGTTCCTTTCACCCAATCGCCGGAATGGGTGATCTCAGGAAAAAATCTCTCCTTTGCCACCGCCCAACCGCGTCGTCGTGGGGCGATTCCTCTTTTGGCCACCACTTTCAACGGTCGTCCCACCAAAATGGAAGGGAATCCCCTTCATCCCGCCAGCCTCGGGGCCAGCGACAATCACGCCCAGGCATCGGTCCTCGACTTGTACGACCCGGTCCGCCGACGCTTCTTGACCCGTTCCGGCAAAAAAGCCGAAGCAGCCGAATTGGAGACCGAAGTTGCCAGAATGCGCAGCGAAGCTGCCGCAAACGCGGGGGCTTCCCTGGCCATCTTGGCGGATGAAACTCTTTCCCCGACCCGCGAAAGACTGAGAGCCGAACTTCTCCGTCAATTCCCACAGGCCACTTGGGCCGTGTATGAGCCACTCGCACCCGGGCGTGATCTTGAGGCAGCTACCGTTGCTTTCGGTGCAGGCTCCGAGGTTCGCCCTGACCTCTCCGCCGCCAAGGCCATCCTCTCTGTGGATTGTGATTTCCTTGGTTCGGATGAAGGTGATCTCTCCGATACCCGCG
>RGGS01000132.1 GCA_010024525.1 Verrucomicrobiota bacterium
CGGACAAGAAAGACGGCAAGGATGCGGCCAAGAAGGAAGCGCCGAAGGCGGAAGCCAAGGAGGGGGCCAAGAAGGAACCGGCCAAGAAATAGCGGGTGGGAGAGAGGATGGAGGTCGGCTTGGTTGCCGGTTTGGGGAACGAGGGGAGGTCCTACGAGGGTACGCGACACAACTTCGGTTTCGAGGCGGTCGACCGAATGGCAGCCAGCCAAGGACTGCGATGGGAAAAATGCCGGCACGCCGATGCGTGGTTGGCGGAGACCCCCGATCATCTCCTTCTGCTCAAACCGACCACGATGATGAACGCCTCCGGGGAGGCCATCCGGGCGGTCTTGGATTGGAAAAAAATTCCTTTGAAAAATTTTATGGTGATTGTGGATGACATTGATCTGCCCCTCGGGCGGCTTCGTCTGCGGGCGGAGGGGTCCAGCGGAGGCCACCGCGGTCTTGAGTCGTTGGAGGCCCATCTGGGCACCCAGGCGTATGCTCGTCTGCGTGCCGGGGTCGGGCGGCCTGCGGAAAACCGCGAAGCGGCGGATTATGTTTTGGAAAAATTTACGCCTGAAGAGCGGCCGGTGGTCGCCCGGATGGTGGAAACAGCCTTGAGGGCTGTGGAGTCCTGGAGAACGGGAGGCCTGGAGGCCGCCTTCTCCGTGGGAAACCAGAAAGTGGAGGCATGAAAACATACGATCTGTTGGTCATTCTGGATTTAGCCGGCAAGGAGGAGTCCTTGCCCGAGGTTTTGGCCCAAGTCGAGGGCGAGGTGAAGGCAGTGGGTGGGCGTGTGACGCGCACCCAAAAAATGGACCGGAAGAAATTCGAATACGTGGCCGGGCCTCTGGAATCGGGTTTTTATGCGAACCTGACGATCGAATTGCCCGGGAACGCGGTCGCCAAGCTGCGGGGCAAGTTGGCATTGTGCAATCCGGTCTACCGGCACCTACTCGTGGCCGTTTCCAAGGAAGAGGCGGGCCGGTCGCAGAAAGCGGCGGCGGAAGCCGTCGCCTAAGGGTTTTTTCCCGTGGCCAGCCTGAACAAAGTTTTTCTGATGGGAAACCTCACCCGGGATCCGGAGGTGCGCCATACGCCAAAAGGCACAGCGGTGGGTGACTTGGCCATGGCGATCAACATGACCTATCGGGCCCAGGATGGGACAGAGAAGGAGGAGGTTTGCTATGTGGATGTGGTGGTTTGGGGAAGGCAGGCGGAGACTTGTCGTGATTATTTGACCAAGGGCGCCCCGGTGTTTGTCGAGGGGCGTCTGCAATTGGACCAGTGGGAAGGACCGGAAGGGGAAAAGAAAAGCCGGATGCGGGTCCGGGCGGATCGGGTGCAATTTTTATCCCGCGGCGGGGCAGGCGGTCGTGGGGCCACGGCCAAAGGTGAGGGATCGCGCGAACGCTCCGAGGGAGGGTCGCCCAAATCTGCCCCCAGTGGAACCGAGCCCGCCGAGGACGATGTCCCCTTTTAAACGAAACCCCAAAAACCAGAAGGAATCCAATCCATGAACGTTGAAGTTATTCTTAAAGGCCCGGTCCGCGGGCTCGGCGCTGAAGCTGATATGGTCAAAGTCCGACCGGGTTATGCCCGTAACTTTTTGTTTCCGCGCGGCTTGGCCGCACCGGTGAGTGCTGCCAGCAAGCGCCAATTGGAGTCGCTCAAGAGGAAGCGGGCGGAGCGGGAGGCGGCGGAGGCAAACGAGGCACAGGAGATTGCCTCCAAGTTGGCGCGGTTGGTTCTTTCTTTCGAGTTGAAGCAGGCTGAAGAGGGTGCGGAAAAACTCTTCGGTGCCATTACCGCGTCTGAAATCGCGACCGCCCTGGCGGAAAAAGGCTTTGCGATCGAGCGAAGGAATGTCCAGTTGGCTCGCCCGATTAACCAAGCCGGGGAACATGAAGCCATTGTTGATCTCGGTTATTCCGTGAAAACAACCATCAAGGTTAAGTTGGCAGGAAGAACCGGTGAAAATCAGGAGAAAGCCTCCAAAGCCAGGCGGCCCCGCAAGAGCGCGGCGGCGAGCGAAAACTCCGGCAAAGACGAATAAAACCTCAAGTTGCGCCACGTAAGTTGTTATATATCAATAAGTAAAAAATACAGCAACCAGTTATAGACAAACGCTTGCTGACAGCTATTTACGCAGATTGCCGTGAAAAAATCGGAATATGCATCGGGTGTGCCTAAAGGGGGCTTTTTTGGAGCCTCTTTGGCGTTTGCTTGTCTTTTTGGGTTAGCGATTTGGGGGTTATTTGCCGGTAGCCTTTGGGCGGCTGAAGATGGGACAAGCTCTTCGCAAGAACCCACCCGCTCGAAATCGAAAATCTACGTTCCCTCTCCCTCATCTTCGGAGCGGGCCACTCCGGGACAGCTAAAGATTCTGGAAATTGAATATTCCTCAAAGCGAACTGATGTTCCGTTAAATGAGGACAAAATCAGGCAGAACATGCGAAGCAGCAAAGACGGGGTGTATTCCCAGCAAATCGTCGATGGCGACATTGAAAGTCTCTATAAGACGGGAGACTTTGGAAATGTGCAGATCATCACATCGGAAATGAGGGGGGAAGGGGGAGAACCGGGAGTGCGACTCACCGTTTTGGTTGATCCTTTGGTGAAAGTTTCGGCAGTCGAAGTAAAACGGAAACGTGCGGACGGGGGACTGGATGACCAGCTCTCGGTCGATAAGGATGATCTGTTGGACCTGAAATTGAAGGCATTGACCGCCAGTGATGCCAAAGGTGCGAAGGCGTTGGCCGACGCCTTTAAGCCAAAAGAAACGGTGACGAAGGCCGGAGATACCCTCAGTGCCGAGCGTCTGCAAAGGGACGCGTATGCCATGGAGGACTTTTATCGGGACAAGGGATACAAGGACGTGAAGATCACTCCCAAGACGGAACCGGTGGAGGGGGGGGAGGCAAAGGTTATCTTTGAGATCGATGAGGGAATCCGGGGATTCATCAGCAAAATCCGTTTTATCGGGAACGAGGCGGCAACCTCCAAAGATCTGGAAAAGGTGGTGAAACTGAAGCCTCGTGCCTGGTGGCAACTGTTCAGCAAATCGGATCGGTTTGAAGAACTGCAGTTGAAGGACGACGTCTCCCGAATCAAGAATTACTACCTCAATCACGGGTATATCGACGTCAATGTCCAAGCCTCGGTCGACCTTCCCCGAACGCTCAAGAACAAGACGGCCCAAGAAGACGCCCAAAAGCGGGATGAGTCCCGTAAAACCGAGGACTTCGATCCGGACGAGCTTCCGGCCGAGGATCTGGTGCTAACCTATCGGATTGAGGAGGGCCGCCAATACCGGGTGGGAACCCTCTCCGTCGAGGGAAACACCTTCTTTTCCTCGGATGACATCCTCAATGAGCTGAACACCAAATCGAAGATGGTGGAGATCTTTGATCAGATCGAGTTGAAGATGATCAAGGCGGATGGCCTGCAGGAGGGGGAAATTTACGCCGTGAATTCGCTGCAGGCCTCGATCGAAACCCTGCAAGACAAATACGGCCGGCGGGGGTTCCGGGAAGTCCGGGTGCAGACCCGCATCACCCCGAACGTGGAGACGGGGCGCATCGATGTGGGATTTTCCATCGTGGAGGGGGAAAAATACTATGTGGACAAGATCGAGATCCAAGGGAACACCCTGACCAAGGACAAAGTGATCCGGCGGGAAATCGACTTGGCTCCGGGGGAGGTATTTGACACCGTGCGGGAACGTTCCAGCAAAAAGAAAATCGAAGGGTTGAACTATTTTTCCAAGGTCGAGACCTACGCCGAGGAGACGGATGTGCCCAATCGGCAAAAACTGATTGTGAAGGTTGAGGAAAAACCAACGGGCGAAGTCAGTTTTGGAGCCGGGTTCAGCTCGGTGGAGTTGCTCACCGGAAACATCACCTTGGCCGAAAAGAATTTCGATCTCGGAAAGATCTTCGAGACGTTCCCGCCGAAGGGGGGAGGACAGAAAGCGAGGATGCAGGCCTCGGTCGGTTTCCGCTCTCAAAACCTCAACTTGGCGTTCACCGAGCCATGGTTTCTGGACAAGCCCATCCGGTTGGATGCGTCCGGGTACTACAACGGGGCCTCGTATTTGAGTGAATTCTACAATCAGCAGAATTATGGTGCGTCGGTCGGGCTGAGCCGTCGGTTGGGGGATGATTACCCGCTAAACCGCTGGTCGGCGGGGGTCACTTACCGGCCGGAGTTTTACAATATTTTCGACGTTCAATCAGACGCCCCGCCCTACATGGCTGCCTCCGCCGGAGACACCTTCAAGTCCTCCCTCCGGGGATCGATTATTTACGATGGGCGGGACAGTTACATGCTAGCCAGGCACGGTCAGTATTTTGAGTTTGGGGCGGAGGGAGCCGGCGGGCCTCTGTTGGGGACGGAGAACATTTGGAAAATCAAGGCGGAGTATCGTTTCTACTACCCCTTGTGGAAAGAAAAGGACGTGATTTTCTCTGCCAGGGCCCTGGTGGGGTTGGTGGATGGTTTTAGTTCGACCCAGTACGTGCCGATCTGGGATCAGCTTTTTGCGGGCGGCTCGGGATCGGTGCGAGGGTT
>RGGS01000133.1 GCA_010024525.1 Verrucomicrobiota bacterium
AGATCTTGTTCTGCTCACCGAAAACGAGGAGGGACAGAGCAGCGAATCCTGGGAAGGCGCCGCCTATCCCGTCCGCTCGATGCCGATTTGGAAATGGCTGCTCGCCGAGGAAGCGGCGGCCACCCCGTCGGCCGGGAGATGATCCTGAAAAGCAACCGGCTCCCCGCCGTTGCCTTCTTTCCCGATCCTGTCGCCATGCTGAATAGGAATCCCGGGGCGGTCCCTCCCTCACCCCTTGGTGCGTTTGTCCTGATCTTCGGCACCAGAACCTGATTCCCCGCGGAGGAACTTTGGCTAGTCAGAAATCCATGTCTTTCACGAGTGCCCAGTGGATCGGAGATCGAAAAAGGAAAACCACCGGCCGGCAACCCAGCCCTTTCCTGCGAAAATCCTTCCTTCTTCGCGGCCCGGTCCGGAAAGCCACCCTCCACTGGACCGCGTTGGGTGTGGCCGATCTCCATCTCAACGGCCAAAAGATCGGCCAAGACTTCCTCATGCCCGGCTGGTCGGACTACCGCAAACGCACCCAAACCATCTCCACCGATGTCACCAAACTCCTCCGGCCCGGCCCCAACCGGATCGGGGCGATCCTCGGCGACGGCTGGTACTGCGGTTACCTTTACTGCAAGCGGGAGCGAAACTTCTACGGCAAACATCCCCAGCTGCTCGCCAGGCTGGAGGTGGAGCTACCCAACGGGCAACGCATGGCCGTGGTCACGGACCGGACTTGGGAACTGCGGAACGGTCCTATCCTTTCCGCCGACCTTTACAACGGGGAAACTTACGACGCTCGTAAGGAAATCTCTGGGTGGTGTGATCCGGTCTCCACCATCCGAGGCTGGCGCCGGGCCGACCTCTTCCCCCAATACCGGGGAATCCTGCAGCCCAAGGCCAATGAGCCGGTGCGGGTTACCCAAACCCTGCCGACCCGGAAAATCACCCGGCCGGCCCCCGGTGTTTACGTCTTCGACTTTGGCCAAAACCTGTCCGGCCTTTGCCGTCTCCGGATCCAGGGAAGACGCGGCCAGACCGTCACCCTGAAATTTTCCGAGATGCTCCAGGCGGACGGCAACGTCTACCGGGAGAACCTCCGGACGGCCCTAGCCACCGACACCTATGTTTGCCGCGGCGGCGGAACTGAGGATTACATCCCGCACTTCACCTTTCACGGCTTCCGCTACGTTGAGGTCACCGGCCTGACCCGCCCGCCATCCAAATCCCTGCTGACCGCCCTCGTGCTGCACACCGACATGAAGCCCACCGGTCGGTTCCGCTGTTCAAAACCTATCCTCAACCGACTGAACCAAAACATCCGTTGGGGCCAGCGGGGCAACTTCCTCGACCTCCCCACCGACTGCCCCCAACGCGACGAACGACTCGGCTGGACCGGCGATGCCCAGGTGTTCATCGGCACCGCCGCCTTCCACTACGACGTACGCAACTTTTTCCGGAAATGGACGACCGACCTCCGCGACGGCCAGCGCCCGGACGGGGCCTACCCGGACGTGGCTCCCGACGTGTTGGGCCGACTCGGCCCCGCCCAGTTTGGCAACGCCGGCTGGGCCGATGCGGGCGTCATCTGCCCCTGGAAGATCTACTGGCACTACGGCGACCGAAAAATTCTGGAGGAAAACTATCCGGCGATGGTCCGCTGGATCGAATACCAGCGAAAGACTTCCCAAAATCTGATTCGTCCGCGTACCGCCTACGGGGACTGGTTGGCCATCGACGCAGTCACTCCGCAAAACGCACCGGTTCCCTGTGATCTGGTGGGCACCGCCTATTTCGCCCATAGCACAGACCTGATGGCCCGAATTGCGGGCGTGCTGGGCCAGAAGAAGGATCAGAACCGCTTCCGAAATTTACATAGCCAGATCGTCTCGGCTTTTCAAAAGGCTTACGTCACCCCGGACGGACGCGTCGTCGGTCATTGTCAGACCGCGTATCTCCTCGCGCTGGGGTTTGACCTTCTTCCCACCCGGCTCCGGGCGGCCGCTTTCCAGCATTTAGTGGATCTGATTTCGGCACGAAACGACCACCTGACGACGGGCTTCCTAGGAACTCCCTTGCTCTGTCCGGTCCTGACCCGTTTCGGCCGGACCGACCTTGCTTACCGTCTTCTTTTTCAGGAGGACTATCCCTCCTGGCTCTATCCGATCAAAAATGGAGCCACCACCATGTGGGAGCGGTGGAACAGCTACACGAAGGAGCACGGGTTCGGAGATGTGAACATGAACTCCTTCAACCACTACGCCTACGGGGCGGTGGGAGAGTGGATGTACTCCGTGATCGGCGGTATCCGCCCGCTGGCGCCCGGCTTCAAAAAGATCCTCTTCGCGCCGGAACCTGGCGGCGGACTGACCGAGGCGGCCACATCCCTACAGACCACCCAGGGTTTGGCCTCCTGCCGTTGGCGCCTGCACGACCGTCTCTTCACCGTGGATCTCTCAGTTCCCGACGGCGTCCGTGCCACCCTTAAGATGCCAGGTGGAAAGTCGCGGACCTTAAATCCCGGACAAAATCGTCAGGCCACCAGGATTTGAGCGTGTGAAAGATTCTCCCTTCCTGTCCGTGCCGGGACAAAAACGGGTGCCACTCCGCACCAAGGTGGTGTGGGGATTAGGTGGCTTGGCCGACAACTTTATGTTCAACACCCTCACCGCGTTGGGAACTCTGGTGTATGTGAATCACTTCAAGCTGAGTCCCGCCTTCGCAGGATTGGCACTGGGAACTCCGCGCTTTTTGGATGCATTCATCGATATCTGGATCGGAAATGCCTCCGACAATTTTCGTTCCCGTTTTGGCCGCCGAAGGCCCTTTATGTTGGCCGGGGTGATCGGCTGCGTGGGGGTCATGCCCCTGCTTTGGAAACTTCCATGGATGGAAACCGCCGCTAACCCTTGGTACGCAAATGGACCTTTTCTCTACATCGTGATCCTTGGCACGTTGTTGGCGACATTTTATACCCTCTTCGTCGTTCCCTACACCGCTCTGGGTTTTGAACTGACCCCGGATTATGACGAGCGCACGCGGGTAGTGCGTTGGCGCATGTACATCGGACTGCTGGGCTCCCTGGCCGCCGGTTGGCTCTTTCGCCTGGCGGCGGATGACTTCTGGCCCGATCTGGGAACCGGGGCCTTTTGGGTCACCATCGGGGTCAGCGGGATCGTCCTGGTTTCCGGGTTGGTCCCGGTGTTGGGTTGTCGGGAAGAGCCGACGGCCTCCCACCAAGAAAAAATCCGCTTGGGCGAAGCCATTCGCTGCACTCTCTCCAACCGCCCTTTCGCCATCCTTTTCTTCAGCTATCTTGCGGTTATAGTCGCTCTTTTTTCTGCCCAAAGCATCCAGCCCCTGATTCTCCATCACCATGTCTTTGAAGGGGATGCGGTTCGACTTGGAAATTTTCAGGGTTGGTTGATGACCATGGGGATGATTCTTTCCTATGCGAGTATCGGGCTGATTGGCTGGATTTCCATGCACAGCGGAAAACGTAACGCCATGATGACGGGCCTGGGGTTCGCATTCGCAGGGACGGCCCTAAGTTTTGTTGCCATGGACCCCCGCTGGCCATGGATGCTATTCGTCTCCGCATTCCTGGCCTTTTTGGGTTTTCAGGGCTGTTGGCTGATGGTGGATTCCATGACGGCGGATATTTGCGATGACGACGAGTTCCGGAGCGGGCGCCGCCGCGAGGGCATGTTCAGCGCCGCCAAAGGTTTTGCCCTCAAAGCCGCACAAGGCCTGACCTTTGGGGTCGGGGGCTTCCTAGCCACCCTTGCCGGCTTTGATCCTGCGACAGTGGAAAGCACCGGCCTTGACGACTTAACCGCCTGGAAGATGAAGTTGGCCTTGGTTGGATTCCAATGCGCGGGACTAACTCTGGCCATGGTTATCCTTTGGACGTATCCCATCACCCGGGCCAGAGCGGCCGAAACCCAGCGTCGCCTCCGCGCTAAAACTTCCTAAATTCACTTGGAGATTTCCATGAAAAAAATCCGAAAAGCCTTCGTCATGTCGGTGAACCCCGGTCAGGAGAAAGAGTATGAGAAGCGTCACCGACCGATCTGGCCGGAACTGGAGGCGGTTCTCAAGCAGCACGGGGTCCACAACTACTCTATTTTCCTTCACGCCGAGACCCACCAGCTCTTTGCCTATGCGGAAATCGAGGACGAAGCCCGCTGGGATGCTATCGCCAGGACCCCGGAGTGTCAGAAATGGTGGCGGCACATGAGCGACATCATGCCCACCAATCCCGACCACTCCCCTACGGCCGTCCCCTTAAGGGACGTGTTCCACCTCGGATAAAAGAGGTTATCTTAGGAAACCGTCGGCCAGACCACCGTCGACGTGGATGACTTGGCCCGTCGTTCGGGGAAAACGCTTGGCACTCACCAAGAGGAAAGCCGCCTCCGCCTGATCCGCTGGCGTGATGGGGGACTGGGTCAGGGTCCGCTTGGCATAAAATTCCGCCAACCGGGTCCGAAGCTCCTCATCCCCCTCTTTCTCCGAAAAGGGAATCTTGTACTTGGCC
>RGGS01000134.1 GCA_010024525.1 Verrucomicrobiota bacterium
ATTTTCTCCAGCCACCTCCTCGAGCAGGTGGAAGATGTGGCGGATCGCGTGATTGTTTTGCACCGCGGGAAAAAACTACGCGAAGGCCGGTTGGAGGATCTGCTTTCCAAGAAGAACGAATGGCAGATTCGGATGCAGGGGCTGGACGAAGTTGGGCGCCGGGAACTGAGGGCTTGGCTGGAGAAGCGGGGGGTGCAACTGCTGGAGGAATCGGCTCCCCGGGAGAGGTTGGAAGATTACTTTTTGCGTAGTTTGCCAGAGGAGAACCGAAAATGATCGGGGGAACCCGGCGAGTCCTGGCGGTGGCCGGGAACACCTTTCTGGAGGCGGTCCGGCAGAAGGTGTTTGCGGTTCTGCTTCTCTTTGGACTGGTGATGGTGGGCGGGGCCAATTATTTCACGGAATTTTCCTATCAGGAGCAGTTCAAATTCCTCAAGGACCTCGGGTACGCCTCCATCGGCCTGACGGGTCTTTTGATCGGATTGCTCGGGGCCGCCCAGTTGATTCCCGGGGAAATTGAGAGGCGGACGATTTTGACCGCCCTGTGTCGGCCCTTGCGAAGGTGGGAGTTCATCTGGGGGAAATACCTGGGGTTGTTGTTTTTGCTTTTTGTCATGGTGGGCGTCATGTCGGCGGCGGTTTGGGGGGTTCTTCACTGGAAAGAGGGTCAATTGATTGCCTCAGAGGGGGGCGATCCGGCGGTGGCCGATCTGATCCGGGCGGAGGCCAGGGATCCCCGCATGCTGCAGGCGGTCCTGTTGGTCGGGGTCAAATTGGCGGTGGTGGCGGCCTTGGCAGTTTTCTTCAGTACCATTGCCACTTCGACCACCTTCGTGGTGGCGATGACCTTGATGGTCTACCTGATCGGGCATTTGCAGTCGGTGGCCCGGGAGCAGTGGCTGGAATCGGGGGAGGCCACCCGCTGGCTGGTAAAATCTTTTCTGGTTCTCGTTTCCCTGCTCATCCCGGATTTCAATCTCTACAATTTGATCGATGAGATTGTGGCCGGAAACGCGGTCCACTGGAAGGCGACGCTGGAGGTGACGGGATACTCCGTGGTGTATATTTTTATTTTGCTGGGTGCGGCCACGTTGGCTTTTGAAGGGCGGGATATCTGAAAGCCGTAGGATTCGCGGGTTCGGCCCTGCTTCTTTTGTTGGTTTGGGGCGGGATCAAGGTTCCATGGGAGAGAAAAATGACGGAGAGCCAGCGAAAAAATATCTACGGATTTACCGGACCGACGGCCGTGGCTCTCCGGGAAAAAGTGGGGCAGGGTTTGGCTTTGGCCACCTTGGGGGGCTTCCGCGGTCTTGCGGCCAATGCGCTGATGTTGGAGGCCCATGGAGCTTGGGAGGAGCAGCAATGGGTCAGGGTGAGGAGTGCCCTGGAATTGGCGACCATGCTCCAACCCCGGGTGGTTGTTTTTTGGGACATGGCCTCCTGGCATCTGGCATGGAATGCGGCGGTCTCCGCCGAACAGTATTCCGGGGAGTCCAACGAAACACGCAGAAGAATGGAGGCGCGGCGGTGGGTTGAGGCCGGGCGTGATCTTTTGGAAAGAGGAACCAAAGCGGTTCCGGAGAAAGCCATCCTCTTTCAACGATTGGGGGATTTGTACTGGCAACGGATGGGCGATTACACCTCTGCCGCCCGGTACTATCGCGAGGCCTTAACGAAAGGGGACGCCCCACCTTATCTGGAGCGATTTGTCGGATACGCACTGGATAAAGCCGGCGACAAAAAAGGTGCCTTGGACTACTTTCGGGAATTGAGAGCTAAGATGGGCGCTGCCCCCGACCCATTGCGTAGACCGGAAGTGGTGGATCGAGAGATCCAGCGACTGGAAAAAGAGATTCTGTCCACCCCCAAGACTGGCAAAATCAAGTGAGATACGGAATTTTCGGGGATATTCACGGAAACTTGGAGGCCTTGGAGGCCGTTCTGGCGGACATGGAAGCACAGGGGGTCACCCATCCCCTTTGCATCGGGGATCTGGTGGGCTACGGGGCCAATCCCTACGAGTGTCTAGAGATTGTCCGTGCCCTCGGCTGTCCCGTCGTGCGCGGAAATCATGATGACTGGGTCACCCAGGCAAAAAATCCGACCTCTTTTTCCGAGGACGCACGTCGGGCCTTGGATTTTACCCGCAAGAAACTCAATCCGGGCCAATTGAATTATCTTCGGCGGCTTCCCTACGTGAAGCTTGGGGATACGTGGACTTTGGTCCACGCCACCTTGGATGGGCCGGAAAATTGGGGTTACGTTTCCACCCGCTTGGAGGCCGAGACGAGTTTTCTCTACCAAAAAACCTCGCTCTGTTTTTTGGGGCACACTCATCGTCCAGCGGTGTTTATCAAGGATCACGAGGTCAGACCGATCGAGTTTCGCCGGGTGGACGTTCACCCGGAACGTTTGAAAGTTTCACGAAAGTTCCTTTTCAACGTGGGTTCCGTCGGACAGCCCCGCGACGGGGACTGGAGAGCCGCCTACGCGATCTATGACGCCAAATCGGAAATCGTGGAACTGAGGCGCCTCAATTACGATATCGACCGGGCAGCCCAGAAAATCCTTAAGGCAGGCTTGCCCGAATCTCTCTCCAAGAGATTATTTAAAGGTGAATAAACTGTTCAAGCAATTGTAATACAACGCGTAAAAAATACGCAAACAAATTGTAACTTGACGATTTATCGATTGCATGTATGGTCCACGCATGCAAACTAAATCACGTAAAAACCTTCGCTGGAGTGCTGACCGGGTGATCTCCGAGATCCGCGAATGGAAAGATCAAGGGCAGCCCCTCTACGCCAATTTTGTCAGGCAAAACTTTCAGGAACTTTTGGCCGCGGCCATCCGTTATTATGGCAGTTGGCAGAAGGCTTTGGAAGCCGCGGGGATTGCCTACACCGATGTTCGCAAGTATCGGCGCTGGTCCAAAGAGTCGATTCTCCAGGAGATTCAGCAACTGGCTTCCCAGGGAGTCGATCTCTCGTTTCGCGCCATGGCGCTCAGCCAGCACAACGCCATGGTCTACGCCGCGATCCGGCCGAAGTATTTCGGCAATTGGAGGACGGCATTGGAGGCCGCAGGTCTGGCCTCCGAGGAAATTTATCGTTACCGCAGCTGGGAGCAGGACGGAATTTTGGAAGAGATCAGACGTCTCAAGGCCGAGGGGGTTGATCTTAGCTCGAAAGCCATGGATGAGAGCTCCAACCGTCTGATCGCCACTGCCCGTCGGCGTTTTGGTAATTGGGGCAAGGCCTTGGAAAGTGCCGGCATTGATTATGATGAGGTTCGCCGTCGGAAGCGTTGGACTCGCGAAAATCTGGTCGAGGGAATTTTGGATCTGAAACGCCAGGGGGTGAAACTGATCACGCCCGAAGTCAAAAGAGCCAATCCTTCCTTATTTGCCGCCGCTTGCAAAAAGCACTTTTATGGGACTTGGAAAAAAGCCCTCAAAGCGGCTTTGAAGGCAGAACAACTTTCGTCGGAAAAGGCCGAAGTTGTGCCTGAGCCGACACCCTCGGAAGCGATCCATCTCGGAGTTTAAATCCCTGCCAGGGCGGTGGGGGGTTGATTTCCTGGAACTGGCACTTGTCGGTTGTTGGTTTCGGTTCATCCTTTCCAGAATGTTCGGACGTTTGCTTTTCTTTGTTTCGATGTTGGGAACGGCCTCTTCGGGCGTTTGGGCGCAATTGGAGCTTCATCTGGAAACCCCGAAGGCTGCTTACCTGCAATATTCCCCCATTCCGTTCACCATTTGTCTCAAGAACATCGGGGGGGAGGAAATCGTGCTGGAATCTCCCGGTGGAAAACCATGGCTGGAGATGTTGGTCCAATCCCGGGACGGACTTTTGATTCAGTCAGAAAAATTGTTTTCCCCGCCGGATAAGAAACTGAAGGCAGGGGAGTCTGCGGTATTGCCGGTCGATTTGGCCGCCTATTTTCTGGTGCGGGAAACGGGTGGATATCAGGCAAGGGCCTCCGTCCGGCTTCCCTCCGGGCAGACCTTGTTGACCGAGCCTCTGGGTTTTTTGGTGGGACGAGGAGAGGCGATTTGGACTCAGACCCGCGGGGAGGGGGCGGATCGCCATGTCTATTCCCTCCTCAAGTTTTACGAGGACCCCAACGTGGGACTTTATCTGCGGGTGGAGGTTCCCGAAAAAAACATCGTGTATCCCTCCCGGCGCCTAGGACCCTATCTTCCGTTGACCAAACCGGTTGTTGAATTCGACAATCAAAACCACCTGCATCTTCTCTATCAAACGGCGATCGGGGTGCATCGAATGACGGTGGTCAGCGAGGATGGACGCATCCTGCGGGAGGAGAGCCGGCAGGAGGGCACGGAAAAGCCCCGGATCCGCAAAGAGGAAAACGGCCAGGTGGTGATTGAAGGGGGAAGTGTGATCCTCCCGAGCAATCTCCGCGAGAGGCTTTCCACCCTCCAGGCCCGCATCGGGGCGGTGGCGCCCCCAGGCGAGAAGAATTAGTCGACCTGGCTT
>RGGS01000135.1 GCA_010024525.1 Verrucomicrobiota bacterium
AACTCAATCATACCAATTGACCCAAGATATTGACTCCTCGACCTACACAACCATCCAGCCGTCCTTGGGTTATAATTACATAGGACTCCAAGCGGATGCGGCCCTGCGCTACGATTTTTCCGGAACTTACTATCCCAGCATCAATCAACAGTATGATATCCAGTACGCGCAGACCTTTGTCGGACGCTACACCTACGCGATCGATCCTCGGACTTCTTTCACCCTAGCCAACAACTTTGTCTATACCGAGCAACCTTTGGTCGCACAGTTCGTTCAGGCTGGTATCAGTCCCACGTTTATTTCCAGCGCCATTAACAATCTAGCTACCGCCCAGGCTGACTACCGGGTAACCGATCGGCTTTCGATGATCACTCGTTGGAATAACACCTTGGTGTATTTGGGCGGAAGTTCCAGCAACGGCAACTACATGAATAACGGCGCATTTCAGCAATTCCGCCTGGATTTCACGCCCGAGACCGTCGGCACCTTCAGTTTCGACTATCAAATCTACGACTATGACAGCGACAATGCCTTTCGCGATAATCAGCAAGTGTCATTCAGCATCGGAGCCGATCACACCTTCCTCCCGGAGCTTTTCTTTAGTGGAAGAGTCGGCATTCAATTGAACGACAATTTCGGCCTCGCCGATAACGGCAATATCATTGGGGCAGGGGGGCTAGGGAGTGGGGAACAGGAAATTCAAGCCACCCCGTTCGCTTCGATCAGTTCGACGTGGAACTACGAGGAGAAGAGCTTTGTTTCTGCTGGTTTTTCCATGCAGGTTCAACAATCCAACCTCAATACCGCTTCCGACTCGGAGGCTTACACGCTTAATCTCAACTGGGACCACACCTTCACGGAGAAGTTTTCCATCATACAGAGCTTCTTTATTAATTTGGCCGTTTTCACCCCTCAGCTTAGCGAGGCACAGACCCAAAACCTTTTTCCGGGGGCTCAATACCAGGGAAGCGGGCAACAGACCACGGTGAGCTACCAGTGCAAGTTTGCTTATCAGTTTTTCCCCTACCTTTCGGCGGAGGCAGGCTGGTCCTACACCAGTTACGGTAGTTACTTTGACCTAAACAATGGGAGTTCAGGTAGTTATACCCGTAACCAGGTTTATCTGGGGTTGCGCGGAACCTACTGATTGCGAAAAGCGATCCGAGCGTTAAGTTAATCTCATGAACGAGGCCAAGCCGCCGGCTCCGCCCTCCTACGGATACGGCTACGGTTACGGGGCATCTTCCTCAAGCGAGGCCTCCTTCCACGTCAATGACTTGTGGAGGGTCATCAAGAATCGGTGGCCGACCTCCGTCACGATCCTGATTCTGGTGATGGGGACTGGGTTTGTTGTGACGAAACTACAGCCCAAAATCTATGAGTCCTCAGCCGTTCTCCGGGTGGAAAAGGAGGCCAAGGACCTGCAGGTGTTTCAAGCGAGTTTCGAAGGCTTTGACCCCGTTTTCTTTCAAACCGAGTTTGAAATGATTCAAAGCAAAAAAGTTCTCTATCCTGTCATTGAGAAGCTCAACATCGCAGAACGGCTTTGCAAGGAAATGGAGCTACCGGAAGGGTCGATCACAGACGACCAGGCTTTTCAAATCTTCCGCAAAGGCAAGCTGCAGGTTCAGCCTTTTCGGAATACCAAGCTCATCGAAATTGTTTGTCAAAGCACCAAGCCGGACGAGGCCGCCCTTTACGCCAACACCGTGGCTGATGCCTACGAGGAAGTGCGTCGTGCCGAAATCACCGGGCGGAGCGATTCGGGACTGAAGGCTCTGGCGGGGGAGGTCGAAAAGCAAAAGGAGCTCGTGTCCGCTTCCGCCGCCAAGGTTGAAAAACTCCGAAAAGACCTAAAGATCGATGAACTGCCCGGTTCCAGCGCCCAGGTTCAGTCCACCACCCTCGCGGATCAGGAAATTCAGCGAAAGGAATCCCAACTCAGCGAATTGCGGGCGGACATGATTTCCCGGAAGGTGAGGCTGGAAAAAGTGGCCGACCTCAGCATCGAGCAGCTGGAATCCACCCTTCCGGCCCTCAATCTGGAAGATCCAACCACCGCCTCGACCAAGCAGCAGTATCTTCAGGCCCTGCAAAATGTCGCACAAATGCAGAAACAGGGCTACGGGAAGAAACACCCGGAAATGCAGGGGGCGCTCAAGGTGGTGTCGGAGCGCCGGGATCAGTTGAACAAGCTGGTCGCCGGGATCCGGCGGGCGCTGGAGATCGACCTCAAGGTCTCCCAAGCCAAGGTGGAGGCCCTTGAGAAAGAGGTTTCCGAGCTGCGGGAAAAATTACGGGCGGATCGAACCGACCGGTTGGCTCCCTACAATGAAGCTCGGCGGGATCTGGAAACACAGAGCCAGCTTCTCGACGTCTTGACCTCCCGTTACCGGCAGCAGGCGGTGGAGTCAAAAATCGAGGTTCGCCCGGTGCAAATTGTAAATCGGGCGGAACCTTCCGTCCGTCCGGTCAAGCCGAGCCTAAAGATGAACTTGGCCCTGAGCATGGTGGTGGGATTGGTCCTGGGGTTAAGCCTCGCATTTTTTATCGAATATCTGGACACCAGTATCAAGACGATGGACGACGTGGAGCGCCATCTCGGTCTCAGCGTCTTGGCGGTCATTCCCAGGGGAGCAAAATTTTTGACGCAGGACGAGCCCAACTCCAGATTTGCCGAAGGATATCGAATTCTTTGTGCCAAGTTAAATCTAACCGGTGCCCGGGATTCGGCTCGATCCATTACCGTGCTGAGCGGTGGCCCCGGGGAAGGCAAGTCCACCACCGCCTTTAATTTGGCCTGGGTTTGTGCCCAAAGTGGCATGAAAGTCCTGATGATCGATGGAGATATTCGGAGACCCTCGGCCCATGTCGCCGCTGGTGTGGAAAACACCTTGGGACTGGGGGAGTTTTTGGCCGGACAGGCCTCCTTGGATGAGCTCATCCAAAGTAGCACCGTGCCGAACATGGAAATCCTCACGGCGGGAAGCCTCGGCCCGGAGGATTTGGGCGGCTTTAGCCGCGCGCGGTTTGGTTCTCTCTTGGAAATCTGTCGCCCCAACTACGATGTCATTGTGGTGGATTCGCCTCCCGTGCTTGGAATCAGCGATGCTTCAGTCATCAGTCAGGAGGTGGATGTGACTCTTCTTTTGATCCAGCACCGCCGCTATCCCCGCAATGTTCCCCAACGCGCCAAGCGGGTCATCGACGAGGTGGGTGGCAAGCTCTTTGGGGTGATCCTCAACAACGTCAACATCAAGACCGATGACAACTACTATTACTACGCCGGGTATTCCACTTCCTATTACGGCTACCGGAAACGTACCCCTCGTGGGCGCGGGAAACAGAATGAATCCGCGGCTTCTGATCTGGCTCCCACCCCTTTGGGCTCGGTTGGCCAAAACGGCGAAGCGGAGCAGGAATTGCCTCCGGCTCCGCGGGTCACTTATATGCGGCCCCCTCCGCTCGATTCCGAAGATCGGTTTTAACATGCCGCCCGTGTTTCGTCTGCTCGGCAAGGCTGCCGCCTTGGTGCTTTTTGCCGGCTGGGCCAGCGCCCAAAGCCTTAATTTGGGGGGTGGGCAGAATTCCTCCTTTCAAGGACAGCCTTCCGCCGATCCGGGTCCCGGGGCGGTTGCGGTTCCCGACCCCATGGGAGGAGGATCGACGCTCGCCGCCACACCCGCTCCGGGCGTCATTGACACTAGCGACCTACTGCGGGGAGGAGACACTCTCATCATCCGTCTCACCGGAGTACCCTCCGCTGATCAGGGCATCTATGAGATCAAGGTGGACGAAAGCGGAAAAGTTTCCATGCCCTACATTGGAAACGTGCAGGCCGCCAACTTCACCACGGTTCAGCTCAAAAAAGCCATCGAGGACGCTTATGTTCAGCAGGAGATTTTTACCAATCCCAACGTTACGGTGGATCTCAAGGAACAGCGTTTTGTCGATGTGACGGGCGAGGTTCGGATGCCCCAGCGGGTGCCTTACACCAAGGATCTCACCGCCCTGGGAGCGGTGGCGGCGTGCGGGGGGTTCACCGATTTCGCCAACCGTCGCAAGGTCAAACTCACCCAGAGCGGGGTTACAAGGGAATTCAACGCCAAGGAAATTCAGGTCGATCCCAGCCGGGATATCCGTCTCCTTCCCAATGACAAGATTCACGTCGATCGGAGTATTTTCTGACCTTGAGGATCGGTCTCTTTGGGGGCTCCTTCGACCCTTTTCACCTAGGCCACTTTCTTGTCGCCCGTGAGGCTTGGGAATCCTTCGGGCTGGCGAAAGTTCTGTTTCTTCCCTGCGCCCAGTCACCCTTGAAAAAGAATCGTCCGGTCGCCACGGATCATGCCCGTTTGGCGATGTTAAGGCAGGGTCTCAAGGGGCAGCGTTGGGCTGAGGTTTTCGATTGGGAAATCCGGCAGGGGGGAGTTTCTTACA
>RGGS01000136.1 GCA_010024525.1 Verrucomicrobiota bacterium
CTTGGGTGGTTTGCCTGGAGTGCAGATCATGACCTTCGTCGGGAGCGCCCTGGACCTATACATTCAGGCCCTCACGGCCACCGCCAGATTCCGCATTGCCTCGCGGCCCGCCATTTTCACGGCCAACAACAAGAAGGCTGTCATCTTTAATGGACAAAAGATCGCCGTTCCCACCAGCACCGTAACGACTTTGGGTGCCGGAGGAAGCGCCACCACCACTTCGGGTTCGCAGCAATCCAACATTCAGTATCAGGATGTGGTTCTAAAAATCGAGGTGGTGCCCCTGATCAACAGCGCCCGGGAAATCAGCCTGCAGATCATTCAAACCAACGACACCTTGGAAAAAGGCATTAACTCCACCACGGACATCGGCGGGGGAGTGCAAGTTCCCAAGATCAATACCCAGGAACTGACCACCAGTGTGATTGTGCCCGATCGGGCCACGATTCTCTTGGGGGGGTTAGTCACTCAGACCGATGAAAAAGCGTCCACTGGGGTCCCTTTTCTCTCCACCATTCCACTCATGGGAAATCTGTTTAAATCCACCAGTGATACCACGGATCGGCAGGAACTGGTGGTTATGATGCAACCCTCCGTGATCGGGGATACCCCCGAGCTCAAAGAGATCAGTCGGACAGAAAGAGATTTGACCGGCTTTTCCTCCAAGGAACTGGCCCCGGTTAGCAAGAATATGGGAGGAAAATTGTCCCCCGGCGCGTCTCCCTCGCCCACGCTGGATGCCGACCCCCAATCCAACAAAAGATCTTGGGATACCCTCTGGTCTAAAAATAGTCAGGAATAGAGGGGAAGCCCTTTTCCCCGTGATTGACTCCGGGGGTGGTTTGGGGGACTTTCATCCCTTTAGAACGAACGACTTATGAACATCCACGAATATCAGGCGCGTGACCTTTTGGCCTCTGCCGGAGTCACCGTCCCGCGTGGTGCTGTCGCCCGCACTCCTGAGGAAGCCGAATCCATCGCCCGCGGTTTGCCTTGTAACAGTTTCGTCATCAAGGCCCAAGTCCATGCCGGTGGGCGAGGAAAAGGCCATTTTAAAGACGGTTTTAAGGGGGGGGTCCACCTCGTCAAAACCCCGGGCCAAGTCAAAGACGTCACCGCCCACATGATCGGCAACACGCTCATCACGCACCAGACCGGACCTGAGGGGAAGCCCGTCCACTCCGTCCTGGTTGGTGAATCCACCGAGATTGCCCGGGAACTTTACCTGGCCATCGTGCTGGACCGCACCTCCGGTTGCCCCGTGGTGGTGGCCAGCCAGCAAGGCGGGGTGGATATCGAGACCGTGGCGGAGAAAAATCCTGAAGCCATCCTCCGGGAAATTGTTCACCCCGGGCTCGGCCTCCAGCCTTATCAGGCCCGCAAAGTCAGCATCTTCCTTGGTTTTCCCTCCACCGGACTCCGCGCTCCCTGTCGTCTGCTCCATGCTGCCTACCGCCTCTTTATTGAAAAAGACTGCTCCCAGGTCGAGATCAACCCGTTGGCCGTGACCAAGGGCGGGGATGTGGTCGCCCTCGATGCGAAACTCAACTTTGACGACAACGCCGTCTTTCGTCACAAGGAGATCGAATCTCTGCGCGATCCCTCCCAGGAAGATCCGCGCGACTTGGCGGCCGCGGAACATCACCTCAACTACATCGGTTTGGAAGGAAACATCGGGTGCATGGTCAATGGCGCCGGCCTGGCCATGGCCACCCTGGATCTCATTCAGGCTGCCGGCGGCAAGCCGGCCAACTTCCTGGATGTGGGCGGGGGGGCTTCGGAGCAGATGATTACTGCGGCCTTCAAGCTGCTCCAGGCCGATCCCTCGGTGAAAGCGATTCTGGTGAATATTTTCGGTGGAATTTTGAAATGCGATATTTTGGCCCAAGGCATGATTTCCGCCTGCCGCAGCAATCCTCCCCGCGTACCGATCATTGTCCGGATGCAGGGAACCAACGTCGATCAAGGCCGTAAACTTCTCAAGGAATCCGGCCTCCCGCTCATTCCGGCCGAGGGGTTGATGGAAGCGGCGGAGAAGGCGGTGGCTGCCGCCTCCGGAAAGAAGGGGAAATAATCCATGTCCGTTCTCGTTGACGCCAATACCCGCCTGCTCGTCCAGGGCATCACCGGAAAATCGGGCTCCTTCCATGCTTCGGCGTGCAAGGAGTACGGGACGCAGGTCGTGGCTGGGGTCACTCCCGCACGTGGCGGGGAAAAATTTGAAAACACCGTCCCGATCTTCGACACCGTGGCCGAGGCGGTTTCCGCCACCCGGGCCAACGCCTCCATGATCTTTGTTCCGCCGGAATTCGCCGGCGACGCCATCCTCGAGGCCGCCGATGCCGGCATCCAACTGATCGTCGCCATCACCGAGGGCATCCCCGTGATGGACATGATGCGGGTCCGCCATGCGTTGGAGGAATACTCCTGCGTCCTTATTGGCCCCAACTGTCCTGGGATCATCACCCCCGGGGCCTGCAAGATCGGCATCATGCCCGGTTACATCCATCGCCCCGGCCACATCGGCGTCGTTTCCCGCAGCGGCACCCTGACCTATGAAGCCGTCTGGCAGATCACCAGCCGCGGGCTCGGCCAGAGCACCTGCATCGGGGTCGGCGGAGATCCCATCCATGGGCTCACGTTGCAAAAGGCGGTGGAATACCTTCACGCGGATCCCGATACCCACGCCATCGTGATGATTGGGGAGATCGGCGGGTCCGAGGAGGAAGAGGCCGCGGAATACATCCGGGCCCGGGTGAAAAAGCCGGTCGTTTCCTTTATCGCCGGGGCCACGGCTCCCCCGGGAAGAAGGATGGGCCATGCCGGGGCGATCATTTCCGGTGGAAAAGGAACGGCCCAGGCCAAGATCGAGGCTTTGCAGAAAGCGGGTGTCCGGGTGGCCAAAACCCTCAACGATATTGGCGAGGAAGTGATGAAGGCGTTGGGAAAATAAGATGAGCGACGGAGCGGCACCGCAAAAGATCATCGCCAAGGGATTGGAGGGCGTGGTGGCCACGGCCACGGCCCTTTCGGATGTGCGGGGGTTGGAAGGGAAACTGATCTATCGCGGGTACGACATCGATGCCTTGGCCGGCCATGTTAGTTTTGAGGAGGCCAGTTATCTTCTCTGGCACGGCGATCTGCCCAACAAGAAACAGTTGCAGCAGCTAAAACAGGCTTTGGCGGCCGATCGGGAACTGCCGGTTGGAGTGGTGGATTACATTTTGGCCGCCCCGAAGGACTCCAGTCCCATGGATATCCTGCGGACCTGCATCTCCATGTTGGGGTTGTACGATTATGGGGCCACCGGACCGGATCAGGTGGAGTTGAATCGCCGGCGGCAGATTTCCCTCACGGCCAAGATCGGGGTGATTGCCGCTTATTTTCATCGGGCGAGGAGGGGTCAGTCCCTGCCGCCGGTGAGAAAAGATCTGGGGGAGGCGGCCCATTTTCTTTATCTGCTGAATGGGCAGGAGGCGGGGCCGGAGGCCGTGGCCACTTTGGATATGGCCTTTGTTCTCCATGCGGATCATGGGATGAATGCATCCACCTTTGCGGCCCGGGTTTGTGCGTCGACCCTGACGGATATTTATTCGGCCATCAGCACGGCGATCGGAACGTTGAAGGGCCCGTTGCATGGCGGGGCGAACGAGGGAGTCATCCACATGTTGAAGGAGATCGGGGCGTTGGAGAAAGTGGACGCGTGGGTGAAAGAGCAGTTGGCGGCGAAAAAGAAGATCATGGGCATTGGACACCGGGTTTACAAAGTGTTGGATCCGCGGGCGCCGCATTTGAAACGGATGGCGGTGAAGCTGACGCAGGAACTGGGGGAAACGAAGTGGATCGAGATGAGCGAGCGGATTGCCCAGATCATGCGGACGGAGAAGAAGCTGGAGGCCAACGTCGATTTTTATTCGGCCACGGTGTACTACAGCCTCGGGCTGCCGACGGATCTCTTCACCCCGATCTTTGCCGTGGCGCGGACGGCGGGCTGGACGGGGCATGTGTTGGAGCAGTGGGCGGACAACCGGCTGTTCCGGCCGGATAGCGAGTACGTGGGACCGGCGATTGGCCGGAAGGTCGTCCCGATCGAAAAACGCTAAGTCTTTAAAACTGCCTACGGTTTAAGTTTTTGGTCAAAGTTGGTGATAAGGGGCAAGTGGAAGGTGGAAGGCAGGAAGGGGGTTAGTCTTTTAGTTATTAGTAATGGAGGGAACTTGAATGCCTTGGGGCTCACTTCATCACAAAACTCCTTAACCACTAATCCCCTTTGCTTTTATCTTTAGGAAAGTTAGTTTTTGGCTTACATTTACAAGTTCATTCGGGCCGTAGCCCCGATCGGAATCGGGGCAAGCGCAGCTCTGGCGCACATAGTTCTTAAACATTCATGGAAGGGGCACGGGTTCATTGCGCGGGTGCGTGAGCACCCAAGCCCTCTAA
>RGGS01000137.1 GCA_010024525.1 Verrucomicrobiota bacterium
TCATCTTCATCTTCATCTTCATCTTCATCTTCATCTTCATCTTCATCTCTCTCCTCCCGCCTGCCCCCTTCCACCTCCCGCCATTCTTCGCTCCTCCAGCCTGCAGCCTTTAGCCTCTCTTCCTCCGTCGATTGACTTTCTAACTCCCGTTGCCGAAACTTCCTGCATGAAGGTTCAGGTCGAACGCGAACAGGACGGCCGCTGGATCGCTGAAGTCCCGGTGATCTCCGGGGCCATGGCTTACGGCGCTTCCCGCGAGGAAGCTGTCTCCAAGGTCGAGGCCCTCGTCCTCCGAATCATGGCCGACCGCCGTATTTCAGCCTAGATTTTCCAATCCATGAAAACTCGCCTCACCGCCGTCATCAGCAAGGAGGGCAAAGAGTACGTCGCTCTCAATCCGGATCTGGATATCGCCAGCCAGGGGAATACCCCGGAATCCGCCCTGGCCAACCTGCGGGAAGCCGTCGACCTCTTTTTCGAAACCGCATCTGCTGCCGAGATTCGGAGCCGCCTCGGTGGCGAAACCTGGATCACTCAGTTCGAAGCGGAGTATGCCCAAGCGTAAAGTCTTCTCCGGCGAATCCTGCTGCGATCTTCTCCGCACCCACGGCTTCGTCGCCGTTCGCCAAAGGGGTAGTCACCGCGTCATGCAGAAAAAAGAGGGCTCCAGCACCATCACCGTCCCCGTCCCCCTCCACAAGGAGCTGAAGCCTGGTACCCTCGGCTCCATCATCCGCCAAAGCCGACTCGACCGCTCCTTCTTTGAATCTTAAATCCCCTTTCCCCCTTCCGTCTTTTCCTAATCCTTAATCTTCATTTTCATCTTAATCCTAATCCTAATCCTTCCACCTGCCCCCTTCCACCTCCCGCCTCTCGGTTCCTCCAGCCTCCAGCCTGTAGCCTTCAGCCTCTCTTCATCTTAATCTCCGAATCCAATCTTCCTCTTTTCCGGCTCCGAGCCCGACTCTAGCAACGGCATCAGCTTCTGATACAGGTCCCGCAACCCCTCATCGTGGATGAGCAAGGTTTTATCTATCTCAGCCAAACGCCGTAGGATTGTGTCATTCGTTGTCAGTTCTTCCCTCATCTTCACGAAGGCCTTGATCACATAGACCGACATCGCAATCGCCCGGTCACTATTTAATACGGAGGCCACCATCAGGGCTCCATGTTCCGTGAACGCCATCCGCTGATACCTACTTCCGCCCCAACTTGAGGTCACATTGTGTGACCTCAAGATTGCAACATCCTTGTTATCAATAGTTACCACAAACTCCACTGGAAACCTCCGAGGATTTCTCTTCACCGCCTGCTTTAGAGCCTTGGTCGTCACCCCATACAACCCGGCCAAATCCTCATCCAAAATAACCCTCAACCCACGAACCACCAGAATCCTCGGTCCGTCCAGCTTATCGATCAACGCCTCCATCTCAGATTAAACTGGAAAACCCACAAAAAGATGCGGCCCAATTTTTTTATCTCAAAACCCAAGCCTCCCTCCACCACTAACGCCTAAACCGCTAAAAGCCTATCTCTAGCCTCCAGCCTGTAGCCTTCAGCCTCTCTTAATCTTCATCTTAATCCTAATCCTAATCCTCATCCCGCCGCCTGCGGCGACGCCCCTCAATCCCATCGGGCTTTGCCCGCTTTATGACACACGCACCCCTTGTCTCTTGGTTCGGCCTGTGGCAAAACAACTCCTGCATCACGAGATCGGTCCGGCCCCTAAAGCTAGACCGGCGCCAACCGGAGGAGGGACTCACGGTGGCTTGGAGGAAACCAAACGTTTCCTCCGATGTGCGACCCGACCACTTCGGGCCGAACAGAAATCCCACCTCATGGTGCAAGGAGTTTTAAAACACCATGAGCAACACCAACAAATCCACCTCCGACACCCCCACCTCAATCTCGGAATTCACTCCAAAGCGCTTCCCCGGGATCGATTACACCCAGCGACCTCAATCCTATTGGGACGACACCTCGGTCCTCCACGCCACCCTTCGCAATGTGAAGGGCGAAAACCGGCGCCGCCTTATCCGTGATTTCCATTCCTTAGAGCAGCTCGACCAAGTGGAGCCGGGCTTGGCCAAGGACACCCTCACCACACCCGAACGTGAATCCTTGGGCCGGATTCACCCCACCTTCCTGGGTGGGGAATATCTGCCCGACTACCAAACCGCCGAGACGGAAATCGCCCGCATCGTCTTGGATTCCACCCTCCGGGATGTGATCAGCCTCCGTGCCCGCCGGACCAAGACCGGTCTCCTGCGCTACTCCATTGTCGACGAGTATGAGGGTGAATTCTTTTACCCAAAACTTCCCACCCGCGATCCCCTCACCCTTGGGCAGATTGTCGACTGGATCGACCAAACCCGGATCGAGGCTAACTCCGATGATGGCTACGGACTGGGCCTCATCTACACCGTGAGTAACTTCACTGAAGGTGAGGATGTCCATAGACTGGAAAACTTCACCAAGGTCGAGTCGGACCTCTATCCCGAACTCTCCCAGCACTACGCTCGCTTGTCCTCAGAATGGGCGGTAACGACGTTTTTGGAGTCCAAAGAAGGGGAAGATCGCGAAGAGGTTATCCGCTGCCTCATCAAGATTGAGTGGGCTGATAACGAGGCGGAGGCAGATGCCTTCCTGAAACACCACGGACGATAAGTCGAAAGGATCATCATCAATGAACACCACCAACCGCCGCTCATTCCTACGGAATTCCTTCTTCCTACCATTCATCGCCTCCCTGGCCACCGGGTTCAAACCCCGGTGTCAGGCCAAAGAAAACGACATCCTGTACGCCCGCCGGTTAGATGGGGACTACGGCCAAAACCGTACTCACATCTTCTATTTAAACTCGAGAGGTCGTGATCTTGTCGACCGCTACACCGTATACGAACCCCCCGTCAGCAACGCCTTCTACCACCTGCGGGATAAAGTCTCGGTCAAATGGAACCCACTGAGCAAAGATTCAGAGGAAGGCCTTCTCTGCAAGGGCATCGAGTTATGCCGCATCCCCAAAAAGTTCTACACCGGCACCTACGGTCGCACCGTCGCCTATGCACGATTCCCCGATGCGCTGCACAACCTTCAAATCATCCTTACCCGACTCGAAATCCCCACCACGGTGGTCGAAATCTGAAAGGAAGCCCCACATGAACCCAAGACTTAATCTTAATCTTCATCTTAATCTTTTACCCTGTCTTGCCGCCTTCCTGCTTCTTGGCTGCACGTTAGGTCACAGCGAGGACCAGCTCTTCGCCTGTTTCAACCAGGGATTCCTCACCTTGGAGGACGAGGATCGGTCGGTTTACGTCTCCAGCGGGGGCAACACCTACTTGGGCCGGGCGGATGAAAATGGCGACTTCATCGTCCTTGGGCGAAAACCCAACACCTCCGCCTTCGGACAAATCTTTGGCAACGGCAACGTCATCATTCTCTACTCCAACCCGGATGAATAATTTACCCGTGGTAATTTTGAGATTGAGGATCAAATCGGTACTTAATCTTAATCCTTCGACTTGCCCCCTTCTACATCCCTTTAGCCCATAGTCTCCAGCCTCCAACCTCACTTCATCTTCATCTTAATCTTCATCTGGCCCCATCTTCCCACGTCCGCTTCGCCCTCTCGTCAAAGAACACCATTCTGATCTCTTTTACTGATTTCAGTTTCGGCAGCATGTCTTGAATCACCTGCCATGCTACCTTCGCCGCCTCATCCGACGGATACCCATACACCCCCGTCGAAATCGCCGGGAAGGCGATTGATTCCAGCTTGTGCGATTCCGCCAACTCCAAGGCCGTTTGATAACACGAGGCCAGTAGCTCAACCTCCTTTCCATCGTGCTGACCATACTTCGGTCCCACCGTGTGAATGACCCACTTGGCAGACAGTTTACCCCCTGGGGTGATAACTGACTGGCCCGTCGGCAACCCATCCCGATACCTCGTCGCTCTTAGCTCCTCACAAAAATGATAGATCTCAGGCCCACCTGCCTTATGAATCGCCCCATTCACCCCCGATCCACCCGTTAACTCCCTGTTCGCCGCATTCACCACCGCATCCACCTTCTGCTGGGTAATGTCTCCCACCTGTACCAAGATCCTTGCTGCCATGCTGAACATTCTAAACGCCTGTGTTTTGGGATCGAGGATCGAATCCCAATTCTCCCTTCTTCTCGCTGCCACAAAGCCGGCTTTCCTTAATCTTTATCTTTATCTTAATCTATAAGAAACCATGGGCTTTCGCTTTAACCGCCGGATTTCGATCTTTAAAGGCCTTCGCCTGAACTTGTCTAAATCTGGACCTTCGGTTTCGGTCGGTGGCCGGGGCGCCTGGCTTACTTTTGGCAAAAAGGGCACTCGCGCCACCGTTGGACTCCCTGGCACGGGTATGAGCTGGTCTGAAAAGATCGA
>RGGS01000138.1 GCA_010024525.1 Verrucomicrobiota bacterium
CGAGGGAGGTGGCGGCGAAGGTCAGGGCGATCCCGCGGCGGAAGAACCGCGTCCCACGGGTCCTTTGCTCCGTCTGGACGACCTCCAGAAAATGTCTTTTCAGGAGTTGGCCGACAAGGCGACCGAAGCCGGAGTGGAGAATCCCGGGGGACTCCGTAAATACGAACTGATTTTTGAGATCCTTCGTCGTCATGCCTTGGAGAACGGGCGGGTGGCTGGCGAGGGGGTTCTGGAAATTCTCCCGGATCACTACGGCTTTCTTCGTCTGCAATCGAACAACTATCTGGCCACGAGGGAGGATATTTATGTCAACCCGGGTCTGATCCGCCGGTACGGCCTGCGTCGCGGCGACCAAATCAGCGGCGAGATCCGTTCGCCCCGCGAGAAAGAGCATTACTTCTCCCTCGCCACGGTGGACACCGTGGGGGGCGAGGAGGTGACGAAGCGGAAACCGCCGATCCACTTCGATAATTTGACTCCTTTGTTCCCCAACCGGCGGTTGATCTTGGAAAACGAGAAGCTCAAGGACATTGCCACCCGGGCGTTTGACCTTGTCAGTCCGGTGGGCTTTGGTCAGCGCGGATTGATCGTGGCTCCTCCGCGGACGGGGAAGACCGTTTTGATGCAGAAAATCGCCAACGCCATCACAGCCAACAATCCCAAAGCCCATCTCATCGTCCTGCTGATCGACGAACGGCCGGAAGAGGTGACCGATATGGAGCGCTCGGTGAAGGGTGAGGTGATTAGTTCCACCTTTGATGAACCGCCCGACCGACATGTGCACATCGCCGAGATGGTGATTGAGCGGGCCAAGCGCTTGGCGGAGCGGGGCACGGATGTGGTGATCCTGCTCGACAGCATCACCCGTCTGGCGCGGGCCTACAACACGGTGCAACCCCACAGCGGAAAGATCCTTTCCGGGGGCGTGGACGCGAACGCGCTGCACAAACCCAAGAGATTTTTCGGGGCGGCCCGAAATATCGAAGAAGGGGGAAGTCTGACAATCATTGCCACGGCCTTGGTGGACACCGGCAGCAAGATGGACGAGGTAATCTTCGAGGAGTTCAAGGGAACAGGAAACATGGAGATCCATCTCGACCGCGCCTTGGTGGACAAACGCATTTATCCGGCGGTCAACATTTCGAAATCCGGAACCCGCAAGGAGGAACTCCTCTATCACGCGGACGAGATGCCCCGGATCCACATCCTGCGAAGGGCTTTGGCCTCGTTGCCCCCGGTGGAGGCGATGGAGTTGCTGCTCGAGCGTCTGAAAAAGACCAAGACCAACGTCGAATTCCTGCTCGCGATGAATCTCAAGGAGTAGTCGGAGTCGCGTGGGTTCATGAAGGTCCTGGTCACGGGCGGAGCGGGCTACATCGGCTCGGTTTGCGTCGAGGAACTTCTCGGAACCGGCCACGAGGTGGTCGTCTGGGACAATTTAAGCGAGGGGCACCGTTCGGCGGTGCATCCCCGGGCGGCTTTTCTTCAGGGGGATTTGGCCGACCGGGATCTTCTTTTTCGGGCAGCCCTCGAGCATCGGCCGGAGGCCGTCATTCATTTTGCCGGCAAGGCCCTGGTTCCGGAGAGCATGCGGGACCCCTCGACCTATTATCGGGTCAACGTATCCGGGGGTATCAATCTTCTGGATGCCATGGTCCAAAGCGGTTGCCGGAAGATCATTTTTTCCTCCACTTGCGCCACGTATGGGATCCCCGAAAAGGTTCCGATGGACGAGTCGACCCCGCAAAAGCCCATCAATCCCTATGGACATTCCAAACTGGTCTTTGAGCAGATCCTGGCTTGGTATGCCCAAATTCACGGGATCATTCCGACCTGCCTCCGGTACTTCAATGCATCAGGGGCCTCCGCCGAGCGGGGGGAACATCATCGGGTGGAGACTCATCTCATTCCGAATGTTCTCCTGACGGCCCTAGGGCAACGTCCGCAGGTCGACATCTTCGGGGACAAGCATGCGACCCCCGATGGGACGTGTATCCGGGATTATATCCATGTCCGGGATCTGGCCTCGGCCCATATCCTGGCCTTGCAACGGGACAAGCCCGGCGCCTTTAATGTGGGCACGGGCAACGGCCACTCCGTCCAACAGGTTGTCGAAGCTGCCAAAAAGGTGACCCAAAAGAATATTCCGGTCAGGATGCAACCGGCGCGGGCTGGCGATCCTCCGGCGCTGGTGGCGGCGGCGAACAAACTACAGCGGGAATTGGGTTGGAAGCCGGTTCATTCCAGTCTGGAGGAAATTCTGACCTCCGCTTGGTGCTGGCATCAGACCCACCCCCGAGGCTATTCCGATTAGGTATGAGTAGTGCGATCCGCAAGCCGTTGACGGTCTCCGTGGAGCATTTTTACAGCGAACATGCCTCCCGTTTGCAACTCAAGCTGGTGGCGGGTCAGGACGGGATGGACCGCTTGATTCGGGAGGGAGCGGTGAACCGCCTTGGCATGGCCTTGACGGGGTTCACCAAATACTTCGCGTTCCGGCGGGTGCAGTTGATCGGAAAAAGCGAAATCAGCTATTTCACCTCCCTGGATGCCGAAACCAGGGTTTCCCGGATCCGGGCGATTCTGGATCGTAAAATTCCGTGCATTGTCTTCAGCCGGAACAACCGCCCTCCGGCGGCCATTCTCAAGGAAGCCCGCGCGGCAAAAGTGCCGATTTTTATTTCTCCCATTCCCACGCCTCGTTTGGTCAACCTGATCACTCTCTGCCTCGAGGAGGATTTCGCTCCTTCCACCAGCGAGCATGGCAGCATGGTCGACATTATGGGGGTCGGAGTGTTGATCAGGGGGGATAGCGGCATTGGCAAAAGCGAGTGCGCCCTCGGTTTGGTCGAACGGGGCTATTCGCTGGTCAGCGATGACATCACTCGATTGCGCCTGATTGAGGGTCGGGAGCTGATGGCGACCTCCGCCGAAGTCACCCGGACCTTCATGGAGGTCCGCGGAATCGGGATCATCAACGTGGCGGCAATTTTTGGGGGGAAGGCGATTCGCACGGAAAAGAGGCTCGATCTGGTGGTGAGCTTGGTGGAGTGGGATAAAATTGAAGAAATCGAGCGGACAGGTTTGGATCAGCAGTTTTATGAGGTTTTAGGGATCAAAGTTCCGCATGTCAGAATTCCTATCCGCCCCGGCCGTGATCTTGCCGGGCTGGTGCAGGTGGCGGCCTTGGATCAGAAGATGAAAACCATGGGACAGTTCTCCGCCCTGGATTTTAACGAGAAACTGCTTTCCCAGCTGAAGCTGAAGGACGGTTAGCCATGGCCGCGAGTTCCGGATCCGAAAAGCGCATGGCCAAGGAAGTGGTGATTCTGAACCGGTTGGGGCTCCATGCCCGCCCGGCAGCCATGTTTGTCCGGGAAGCCAACCGGCACCGGTGTGAAATCCATGTGGAGAAGGATGGGGAAACCATTAACGGAAAAAGCATCATGGGTCTGATGATGCTGGCTGCGGGCATGGGTTCCAAAATCGTCATTCACGTGAACGGCCAGGGGGCGCACGAGGCTCTCGAATCGCTTGAGAAATTAATCGAAAGAAAGTTCGACGAGGAGTAGCCCAAGGGGAGATAGTCTCTTCTCGTGACCCCATCCGACAGCCTGCCTGTCCCGGGCACCGAGCTTCGGCTTGCCGGGATCCCCGCCTCCCCGGGCGTCGTCAGCGGACAGCTGGCGGTTTTCGCGCACGAAGAGGTTCGCATTCATCCCACTCCCATTGGGGAAGACCAGATTGACAGCGAAATGCGGCGACTGGAAGCCGCCCTCCTGAAAACCCGGGAGCAGATTCAAAAAATCAAGGAACAACTCGCCCACTCCATCGGGGAACAGGAGACGGGAATTTTCGAGGCGCACCTTTTGGTGGCCGGGGACAGCACCATTGTCTCCGCGGTGCGTAAACAGCTGCAGATGCGGAAAATCTGTGTGGAGCATGTCTACCAGCATGTGATTCACACGTATGCCCAAAGTCTGCGGCAGGTGGAGGATCCATATCTTCGGGAGAGGGCCGCCGACATCCTCGATGTGGGCCGAAGGGTCGTGCACAACCTGCTCGGGCGAAAACTGGCCGACATTTACGCGTTGGATGCCCCGAGCATCATTTTGGCCCATGATCTTTCCCCTTCGGATACGGCACTGCTTAACCGCCAGATGGCCCTGGGGTTTGCCACAGAGGCCGGTAGCACCACCTCTCATACGGCGATCATGGCCCGGTCGCTCAACATTCCGGCGGTCGTGGGTCTCCATGAGGTGCTTGGCCGGTGCGAGTCTGGGGCGCCGGTCATATTGGACGGCTACTCCGGCCTGCTGATCGTCCATCCAAGTGAGCAGACCCGGTATGAGTATGGGCAGATCGAAAAGAGGCGTCATG
>RGGS01000139.1 GCA_010024525.1 Verrucomicrobiota bacterium
TTTTAAAATGTATGAACTTTGGAATCAAAACCTCAAAAGAATTTCCACCGCCGGAGTACCTCAATCGAGGGGAAGCGAGCATCTCTGCCATTCGCCGAAAAGCTTCATGTTGATCTTTGGTTCGGGTGCTTTTTTGAATCAAAACACCGTCCACCATTTTTCGGACCCACCAGATTTCATTTCGTTTTACCAGCCCACGGATGTGTACTTTATTATTCATGTGGGTATTTATTTTTTGATCTGGCTTGTCAATCCTTGTGGCCAAAAAAACTTCAAAAAAACCTTCGCTCTCTGAATGTACAAACGGGCTGTACAAAAAATTAAGACTCCTTGAGTGCACTTGCCTCCATATGCCAAATGGGTTCTGTTCGTATTACGGGGTTCTTTGTGGGGGTCTACAGAGGGGAAACCCATAATCCCCTTGTACTTGCGGTACTTGCGGGTTATTATTTTACCCAATCGCGGGCGTAACTCAGTTGGTAGAGTGCAACCTTGCCAAGGTTGATGTCGAGGGTTCGAATCCCTTCGCCCGCTCCAAAAGCACAAACCTTCATGAACTTTCTTTGGGGAAATTCCGTTGCCCTGTCCTGGATGTGGGGGCTGGGCCTCTTTTTTAGCGTCCAGTTTTCCCTGCAATACGGGCTGTTTGGTCTGCTGGCCTTCGCCATTCCCAACGCCCTGGGCTTGATGCTTTTCGGGGCCTTGACCCAGGTGATTGCCAAACGGGGAGGGAACGGACCTGACGCCTTGGGTTCTTTCTTCGCCAACTGGTCCCGCCCCTACCGCTTGGTCTTTTTTCTTTATCAGATTCTTGCGATCACCCTGACCCTTTTTGCACTCGTTCGCTACGCTTGGCAGCCCCTGGGGTTGGAGCCTTCGGGCCTTTATCTTCTTCTCACGGTATTGGTGATTTTGGCGGCGGCCACCCTTTTTGGGGAGGAGTTTGACATTCGCCGGATCAAGTTCAGTCACGGGGTGCTCGGATTGATTGCCTTGGTGGCGATCGTGCTGCTGTGGGTCCAGTTGCCCAACATCGGAAGCGGCAAGCCAATGATGACCGGGGCCAATCCTTTCATGGGGTTGAACTTCTGGGGCTATGCGGTACCGATCTGCGTCGGGTTGATTTTGGGTCCGTGGCTGGATCTGCAACAGTGGCAGCGAGCCATCCAGATCCAGAGGGAGGGAAAATCGCCCCTCCTGAGTTATGGGGTCGGCGGAAGTTTGTTTTTTCTCCTGCTTTTGGCCCACGGAAGTCTGGCCCTTTGGGTGGCCGGCCAAAGTGGAATGGTGCCGATGCGCCCGGGAATCGATGGGCTGAGTTACGGGGAGGACGGCATCACCCGGTTCCTTTGGGCGGTGGCCGCCGCGCATCCCTGGGCTTTTGGCGCTTATGTGGTGACGTTGTTCATTATGACGCTGACCACGCTCGACAGCGCATATGTCTCGCTGCGGTGGTATTTAAGCAAGTCTGGTGGAGCGAGCCGATCGTTTCCCCTGAGTCTCCTGCCGGAGGCCCTGCTTGGATCCCCACTGCCGACGTTGATTTTTACGGGTTTCTTCACCGTGGCGGCGGTATGGCTCAAGCTGGAGTTGGAATATTTCATGATTTTCTACGCAACCTTTTTTGTGGGATATGCGGCCTTGGCCTTGGTGCGGGCTTTTCACACCGGCTGATGGTGGGATCGGTTTTGCCGGTGGGGTATGTCATCTGGATGCTGGTAAAGCCGGGGGCGGCTCATGAGTTTGTTGGCGGAGTGGAGGAACTGGAAAAAACAGCCGGCGGGCCCAGCGGGGAACTCGTGATGCAGGAGGAGAAAGCAGAGGCGATCGAGCCGGGTCGGGTGGTGCCTTTCCCCAAGGGGGGAGTGGGAGTGGCGACCGATTTGTTCGGTCATTTCGAGGGGAAGTGGTTTGTCCACACCTTCGTGGCCACCTATGCCGATACGAATTCCGTGGGGAACGTCTACTTCGGCATGTACGCCATGTGGGTGGGGAAAACGCGCGAACTGTTTTTCAACCGCTGCCTGCCAAAATTCAATTTGAAGACCACCCCGTATTATATTTTAACGCGTTCGTTTGAGCACAAGTTCATGCGGGAGACGCGGGAATTCGAGCGGGTCAGCGTGAAAATCAAGGTGGGGGAATACAACCGAAAGTTTGTCACGCTGGAACATGCAATCTTTGATTCTGCCGGCAACCAGTTGGGCAAAGGAAAGCAGCAATTGATTTTCGTCTCCTCCTCCGACTACAAGCTTCTGGACATTCCGAACGAAGTCTACGAAGCCTTTGTGGCGTACGCCTGATTTTTATCTGGCGAGGTCCCGGGCCCGGGCGAGCGCCTTTTCCCGATCGGGAAATTTTCCCTCCAGTTGCTCGTCCATCAACTGGTGAAGAATTTTGCCCATTTTGGGACCGGGCGGGATCCCGATCTCCTGCAGGTCGTGGCCCGTAACGAGCGGTTGGGGTTTGATTTCCTCTTGGGAAAATTCGGACTGTTTGCCGACCAGAAAGCGGTGAATGTCCAGTTCTCCATGACTGGACGAGCAGTCGATTCGGTGAAGTTCCAGTTCTTCCGAAAAAGTGGGTCGCGCCAGAAGCCGTTTCAGGGTGCTGACGCGCATCTGCGGGGCGTCCTTGAACGCCATGTGATTGGCAATGCAGGCACAGATTGCCGTGATGTCGTCATTGGAGAAGCGAAGTCGCCGCAGGATCTCCTCGGCCATGCGGGCCCCCACTCCCTCGTGTCCGAAAAAACGGATGCGACCGGAGGGCTCGGTTCGGGACGTGCGTGGTTTTCCGATGTCGTGCAACAGGGCGGAGAGCGCCAGAACGGAAGACGGGTTTTTCAGGTGGGTGAGCAACAACCGGGTATGAACCCAGACATCCCCCTCGGGATGGTGTTCCGGGGATTGGGCACAACCTCGCATTTCCAGAAGCTCGGGAATCCAGGCGGCGATTAGCCCGGAGTCGTGGAGGAGATCGAGGCCACGGGCAGGATCGGGACTGGTGAAAATCTTCACCCACTCATCCCGAACGCGTTCCGGGGCGAGGCTTTTGGATTCCGGGGCGAGGCGGGTGATGGCCTCCCAGGTTTTGGGCTCTATTTGGAAGCCCAGTTGAACGGCAAAACGAATGGCGCGGAAAAGGCGGAGTCGATCCTCGGTGAAGCGGGCGATGGGATCGCCAATCGCCCGGATGGTTTGGGCGGCCAGGTCGGACTTTCCCCCCACATAATCGAGGACTTCGTTTTTCAGGGGATCAAAGAACATGCCGTTGATGGTGAAGTCGCGGCGCTTGGCATCTTCCTCGGCGGTGGTGAAGGTGACGGAGGACGGGCGACGCCCATCGAGATAGGGACCGTCGACCCGGAACGTGGCGATTTCAAAGACATGGTCCCCTTGCTTCAGGCGGATGACGCCGAAGGCTTTGCCTTGTGGGTCGGAGGCTTGGGGAAAAAGGGACTGTACCTGGTCGGGCGTCGCAGAGGTGGCGATATCCACATCCGGGTAGGGCCGGTTCAGCAGGGCATCCCGAACGCAGCCCCCGGCGTACACGGCGCGGTGGCCGGCCTCGGACAATTGGCGGACGACTTCCTCAGCGGCGATGTGTCGGATCATGTCTTTTGCCGGAGGATGGAAGGGTGAGATAGGCCAATCCCCCAAAGAGGCTCCAGAACAGGCCCAGTCCGTGGATCATGAGGGAATAGGCGATCGCAGCCTCGGGATCCGGATGGATGCCCAGATGGGGAAAAAGATAGACCATCATGGCCTCCCGAACGCCGTGCCCGCTGACGCTGATCGGAAGGGCGGCGGCGGAAAAAATAAGAACCAGGATCAGGCCGGCGAGGGAGTAGTTGATGGGGAGGTTCAGGGAGTGAGCCAACAGGGTGGCTCCACCGAAACTTGTCAGGTGGACGGCCAGAGAGACGATGATGAGTCCCACAGTGGTCCATCCCCCGTGCATCACATCCCGCATGGCGTGCAAAAGATCAAGAATGACGGAGCGACCGGGAAGTTTGGCGGGAAGGGGAAGCTTGGGAAGAAAGCCCGAAATGACAAAGGCGAGGAGGATGAGAAAACCGCCCAAGGGTCCCAGCCAAGGGAGGGCACGGGCGAGGGGGGCGAACGTGGCGTCGGCGAGCAGTCGGTCCGAGGCCCCGGGAAGAAAGAGGAGTCCGAGCCCAAAAAGGGCGGTCACGCCGAATACTCGGTCCAATAAGATCGCCAAGGTGCAGCGGGCTTTCTGTTCGGGGAACCAACGGATGAGATAAAAAAGACGGACGGCGTCCCCGCCCGTGGAGCCGATGAGGAAAAGATTGAAGAAAAAGCCGACAAACGTGAGATGCAGGGCGCGGAACCAGCTGAGTTGAATCTTCTGAA
>RGGS01000140.1 GCA_010024525.1 Verrucomicrobiota bacterium
ACTTTCCTAGGAATGTAGGACGATTTTTCACCGCATCCTTTTTCATTTTTCGCGGTTATATCCTATATGGATCCGTTGATTCGCCGGCAGCTGGAAAAGGTCTTCAAGGGCGTGGCCAACCATCGCCGGATTGAGATCCTCCAGCTTCTCCAAGCCGAGCCGCGGCTGACCCTGTGGCAGATCCGGGAGAGGGCCCGGTTGGGGCGCCAGACCGCCTGCGAGCATGTCCGCCGGTTGGCCTTGGCCAAACTCGTCCATAAAAGGCACCGCGGCCGCGAGGTCGAACACACCCTGGCCACACTTGGCCGAAAGATCCTCGACCAACTTCCCCTATTTCTCTCCAACTGATAGCTCATTTTCATCCTCACCTACTTCCGAAACATCCACCACGTCCAAAGGGTCAGAAGCGTTCCCATGATAAATCCGTGCAGGAAATTCCCAACGGCGCTGAGGATCATTTTTTCTCCCCCGGATGGGTGACCTTGTAAATGCACCAAGAAGTGAATACCGATCCCAAGACCAACCCATAGGCGTAAAAGGTGGCCTGATTCGCCATCGCCATCATTTTTCGGTCTCCGCATCCAAGACGGTTGAACGGGTCGATACCTTGTTCCTCCCGTCACCCAAATAGGTTGTTCCCGTGGAAATCACGGCACCCTTTCCGGACAACCACGTGGATCCCGTGGTCACCACCGTATCCCCATCAGGCGTAAAATAGTTGTTTCCTACTTTTCGGTAGCAACCTTCCGGAGTGAAATAGTTATCACCCACCTTGCGGATGCAGCCCCGGTCACCCAATGCATTTTGGCCACTGGTCAGCGTCCAACTCCCCCGCTTCTCATACACCGCCCCAATAAAGTCCCTCAACTCCAAGGTCTCCTCTGCATCCCCTGCATGCAGCGGAACCACACCTCCCGAAATCAGCAGCCCCGCCAATATCCGATATCCCATATCCCATATTCGATTTGTCTTCATCGTCCTCCTCATTTTGACGCCCATCCCGGCTTTAGCACCACGCTCCCGGCCGTCACCGTGGTTTGACCGTTACCGACATAGTTACCGCCGGACTTAACAATCACCTCATCATCATCGATGAATGTGCTGCCGGCTCGGGTCACGACTCCCCCCTCCGGCGTGAGGTAAACGCTACCCACCTTTTGGTACTGACCACGTGGAGTGATCCATACGCTCCCACTTCTCACAATGACCCCTCCATCACCCGACGCCGTCGAACCAGCCAACGTGTATTGCCCTCGCCCACCGTACACCCCGCCGAGGAAGTCCTTCATTTCCTCTTTGTCATCATCCTCATCCTCTGCAAAAGCCATGCCCGCAATCAGCAACAGCGCCATTAAAGCCACCTTCATCTTAATTCTCATCTTCATCATAATCCCTCTCATACCACCTCCAACGCGGTGTTGAGGATCTTGAGCATCGTGGCCTCGGCTTTGCGCTCATCAGAATCCACCCAACCCTCCACCAGCCGGATGATCTCCTGAAGGGCCTTTCTCATTTCGGCCTCGTTGCTCTTGTTTCCGCCTGCACTCTTTTTGTATTCATTATTTTGAATCATAGGACGAAATCATTTCACACCCCCTAGGACATCCACAGGGCTACGGCTTCGCCGAGTTTAAGGGACAAGATTAAGTTTAAGATGGCCTCCAGAGCCCAACGCCCATCTCAAATTAATCTTAATCTTAACCACCCCCCTATCCTCCATATCCGATCTCCTATCTTCCGCGAAGTCGGACCGTCCCTCCCCTGCACCAAACCGGCGTCTTAAGGTTGTGGAACATCCAGATCTTTGCAGATCTTTTTGGCTAAAAGGTCCCGGATTTCCTTGTGGCGGGGCACGGCCGATCTGCGGTTTTTGGAAGGATTACCCCACCAAGAATGATTTCCGCCCTCGCGGATTAATTCACAGCCGTGCTCTTTAAGGTGTTGAATCAGTTCCCTCCGCTTCACACCGTCACGAGCACTTCCGAGAACCCCGTCTTGGCCAGCTTTCTCGCCTCATCCCGATTAAATTCCAAAGCCTCTGCCAAAACCTCTTTCAGAGAGGCCATAAGCTTGGGCTTCGTTTTTTCCTGGGCGTTGACCCCGGGCACCTCCTCGATCCATCCCACCCACCAATCTCCGTCTTTCTTAACAATTGCCGTATAATTGGAGGCCATTTGTTAAATTTAAACCGCTTCAGGATCCCTGCAAATGGTTTCTGGCCTCATCTCCCATAGCTGCACCCTGCTAGCTGCAAGTAGGAGTTGGGGTGGAGGGGTGGCTGAAAGCTTTAGAGATCCAGCTTTTGGAGAAGTTCATCCACTGAAATTTTATGATGGGCCGCGACAGGCTTCAGAATCCCTCCAAGAAGGGTGCCAGTTTTGATTGGGCGATGGGCCGGGACGGTCACGTGATGCGTGCCATTCTGCTGGGTTGTTAAACGGAGATGGGATCCAGCTTGGCGAACGGTCTGGTATCCCAAAACTTTCAAGGCCACAACCAAATCAGAACCGGAAACATTTCGGGGTATCTTGCCGCCGTGGGATCTTTCCTTCGACATCTCCGCTTAGGAAAATAGATCTTTAAACAGCCAAAGCCTCGTCCCGCACAAAATGCAGTCGGATGATCTTGGGCATCGTTCCGGCCTGACCGTCGCCGAAATGACACTTCACCGCGTCCCGCACCATCTCACGCACCTCTTCCATCGTTTCCCCTTGGGTGGCAATGGCATGTCCCAACGCCACCGCACAAAAGCCACCATCGGCGTCTTCCGTGACCTCAAAGATGATTTCAGACCCCATTAGAGAAGTTTGGAACCTGGACCAGCAGAGTCAATTCGAGTATTCAAAGTCTTTAGACGTCATGGACTAGTTTAAGCCGCCCCCTTGCTTGAGATCAGCCGATACCCTTTTACATTCCCTTATGCCCACCTCTCCCTCTCCATCTATCCGTCTCGAAGGCGAGTGGATCGGCGACTACCACGGCCACTTTGAGGAGGTCATCCGGATCGATCTCATGCAGGGCCAATGGGTAGCCACCAAGATTACGGGAGATGAAAACGTGCCCGCCGGCGAAGTGACCTGGCGGGCTGACGCCACCACTTGCCAAGGGGAAGGCCAGATCGCCGGGCAGGGATTCACGGAACCCCGCTTCGTTCCCGGCCACCTCGAAGTCCTTTCGCCCGACCGCATTGTCTTTCACTGGAAGGACGTAGGCCAGGTGGAATACCGGCGCGACGATTAGCGAGGCGGCGGCACCCGCAAAGCTCCCGACCACTCCGCCGGAACACCGCAGGCCAAACCCAGAATCGCTCCCACCACCACCCCGCGGTGACAGTTATCGCCTCCCACGTTGGTGTTGGCTACCAAGCCCCCGACAAAATCCTCGTGATACTTCCACGCCAGATAAAGCGCTGCCGGCATGGCCTCTGCAATATAGCAGGCCGAGCTAAACCGATCCCCCACCACGTGCTCGTCCGGTTGTTTCAACCAGCGCTCCGCTTTCTTGGCAGAAAACCAGTCGCCCGCCTCTTTGGGAATCGCCCTCCGGACACCTGCTCCGTCCCGGATGGCCGCACAAACGCGGACCAGCGTGTCGGCTGCTCGTAAAACATTAGGGTGGGCATGCGTCGCCCCGACATGCTCCCGCACCACGGCCCGCAGCTTTCCCAAGGGGTACGACTCGCAAGCAGCCAGGAGGGCCGGAACCTGAGCCAATCCCCCGATATGTTCACTCCGAATGGCACACTTTTCCGGAGGTTTGCCGGCCGCATACTTCATAAAGAAGCCGCGATGCGCCTCCTCCACATAGGTGTCGCGATGGCGGCCGGGCGTCAGCATGAATTCGACATATCTCTTCAGCCATCCGCTCAACCCGTAACCACCATTGGCTTTGACCCAGGAGTATAGCTCCCGGGCTAACTGCAGGTTCAGGGTATTGTCGCCGGCCTGCAAAAACTGGTGGTAGTGGATCCCCTTCTTTCCCCAGTACTGGGCTTGATCGTGCAGAATGTCCCCTTTTTCATTGGGTGGCTCGTATTGCGACCGCCAAAGAATGCTATCCGGATGGGGACTTTTGGGAGCGCGATACCCCACCACCCGCCCGTAATCGCGAGCCAGCGCCTTCAGGTCATAATACCAATGCACCGGCATCGCCAAGGCGTCTGCGCAAAGCGAGCCCACGAAAGCGTGATAAAAACTACGCCTCTTTTCTGTCGCTAAAGGTGTCGTCAAAACCCTGTTAGCCGAACTTCCCATTTCCTTATCTTGCCCCAACCATGGCCCTACCGGCGAGGCTAGCCCTGTGACACTCCGGTCGGCAGCGATCCCGTTCCCGATCCAGAGGCTTCTGGCAATGCGGTCAAGGCTAAGTCTATGGCGGC